>WRKK01000165.1 GCA_009782245.1 Defluviitaleaceae bacterium
CGAGGACGGTCGCCCATACAATATGCGTCCCCGTAGGGGCGACCGTCCTCGGTCGCCCGTTTTTCCATTTGCCCGTTTTTCCATTTGCCCGTTTTTCCATTTGCCCGTTTTTCCATTTGCCCGTTTTTCCATTTGCCCGTTTTCCCATTTGCCCGTTTTCCCATTTGCCCGTTTTCCCATTTGCCCGTTTTCCCGTTTGTCCGTTTGCCTGTTTGCCCGTTTGCCCGTTCCTTACACCGCACCCGCCGTTGACAACTGCGTTAAAATCGGCACAATTTGCTTTTTACGAGATACAACTCCTGGTAGGAAAATATGGTTTTCGTCGACTGGTAAGCCAAAGGCGGTTTTTAGCAAATCTTTTTGTGTGCCGATGGCTATAATTTCGCTGCCGCTTGCTATAATATCGGTTATTAGCAAAATTACTAATTCGCAATCGTTGCTTTCGTAAAAAAGTTGCATTTGTTGCATAATGTCGTCTAATCGGGTTGCAATGCTGGCGAAATCTAGTGTGTTAATTTGGGATATATACACCGTTATTTTGCCAAAAGTAAACCGCTTGCGGTCTAACGATAAAATTTGCTCGTTAGAATATTTATCCAAAGATGTTCCCGCTTGGAACATCTCGCTGCCGTAGGTTTTTATGTCAACTTGTGCGATTGCCGCAAGCTGCTCGGCGGCTAGTTTGTCCGTTAATGTGCAGGTTGGCGAACTAAACATTAGCGTATCCGATAAAATTGCCGAAAGCATTAGCCCCGCAATATTTTGGGGAATAACAACGCCCGATTCTTGGTAGATTCTGTTGATTATGGTGGCTGTGCAACCAACAGGTTCGCTGCGTATGTACAGCGGCGAATCCGTTTGTATGTCGGCGATTCTATGGTGGTCAATAATTTCGGTTATTTCCGCTTGCGCCAAACCGTCCACACTTTGGCTACGTTCGTTGTGATCTACCAAAATAACCTTTTTACCCGCAAAAGATATAAGATGCCGCCGTGAAATAATGCCGTAAATTTGACCATTCTCGTCAATAACGGGAAAATTGCGGTGCTTTGATGTTCGCATAATTTCAGAAATATCGTCCACATAGTTGTCAACCGAAAATGTGGTAATATCGCCCGTGTTTACCAGCGAACCCAACGATATTGCTTGCGAAACCAAACTTACCGCCTTAAACATGGAATATTCCACGCAAACAATGGCACATTTTGCACCCTCTAGCCCTTTGGGCTGTATGCCGTTTGTTAGGATAATACAGCCAAAGTTGTATTCATACGCCAGCCGCCAAGCGTTGTCAATTTTGCCCGTTATAACAACATCGTTATCGTTTATGACAACATCGTCAGGAAAATTAGTGCCAATGTACAACGAGCCGCCCAACTTTTCGTATTTGTATTCGCCGCCCATTTGCACGCCGTTCAAAATTTTTATTAGGTTGCGATATAATATTTCGTGGCGTTTTACTATATCTTCGTCGGAAACTTCCATGAAAATTTCGGTAACATCGCCCATTGCGATAATACCTTTTACTTGTTTGCTGGTTTTATTGGAATTTTCGGGATTTCCAGAATTTCCAGAATTTCCAGAATTTCCAGAATTTTCGGCGTTACTACTGGCAACTATAGGAATTATCCTGCTGCCGTCCGATTTTACCAGCATATCCCAAGCCATTTTAACGGGCTGGTCTTCGGTTAAAGTTTCTGGTTCGTACAAATTCAAATCGCCCACTTTTACACGAATATCCTGTAACAGCGGCGGAATTGGCACATCAAAATAATTTAGCACAAATTCTGTTTCCTGGCTTATATCGCCCAAACGGTAAGGCTTTGCCGATTTTGTACCCGTTTGGTTTTTCAAATGGGCGTATGCTATCGCCGAACAAATGGAATCTGTATCTGGGTTTTTGTGTCCAAATACGTATATGTCGTTTTTTTTTGCTTTTTTTGCTGGCATGGTTTTTATGCTCCTTTATTTTTGCTCCTTTATGCGGGTTTTTTGATTGATTTTTTGCGTTAGGGATAATCGGAAAAACCTCCGCCTTGCTATATTAAAAGGTAGGCGGAGGTTAAAATATTTTATGCAGGCAAGCCCACAAAAATTTTCGGATTATTTTTCGGATTATTTTTGGCTACATCAACCCTACATTTCGTTTACAACAACCAAATTAAGGTTTAGTTGCGATGGGCTAATGGTTGTATCGGTTGTTGGCACAACTTCGCCCTCTACAAGGCGTGTAAATACGTCGATATATTGTTCCATGGTAAAATTTTGAAAACGAGAAGTATTCATAGCTAAACTAACGCCGTAGGTAGCGGCATCAAAAATAACGTATTCGCCGCCAGGGAAGTTGCCGTTAAAATGCTGCACTAAAACCTGATAAACGGAAGTAGAAATTTCTTTTAAGGCGGAAGTGATAACGGTGGGCGAAACGGCGGATTGATCGATGTCAACGCCGATAGTGGAGGCATTTGCAGCCTCGGCGGCATTAAACACGGAAAAACCTGCACCGCCAGCAGCCGCAAAAATAACCTCTGTTCCCGATGCAAACCAAGCACCTGCTTGGGCGGCAATTTCTGGTGATGGTGCAAATGTCATAACGTAGGTAAAATTAACTGTAACTTCGCCTGGTGCTAAGCCTAGAACGTCAGCGGCGTGTTCTGCACCCTCAAGAAAGCCAAAACCAAACCTAGTAACTGGCGGCATTGGCATACCGCCCATAAAGCCTAAATTGCGGTAGCCCTCCATAACAGCGGCATAACCTGCCAAAAATCCCGATTGTTCTTCGGCGTAAAACACGGCTGCAACGTTGTTTTCAATACGAACATTACCGTCAACTTCGGGCGCGGTATCTAGCAACAAAAAGTTTGTATTAGGGAACAAATCTTGTGCCGTATACATTGCAGAAGTGAACAAAAAGCCTGGAGCGACAATAATTTCAGCGCCAGTGTTTACAGCCAATTCTATTGCATTAAGATATTCCGCATCGCTTTCTGACAGCGGTTGAATAAATTGGTGGGTAATAGCGTTACTTTCTGCAAAAGCAACTATCCCCTCCCAAGCACCTTGGTTAAACGAGCCGTCGTCAACCCCGCCATAATCGGTAACAAGGGCGATTCTAAAGCCAGTTTCTGGTGCGGCGGTTGTTTCGTTTGCGGCGGTGTCTGTTGCGGGTTGTTCGGTGGCTGGTGCTGTTCCTGTTTCTATGTTTACTGGTACTGTTGGCACGGTTTCTTCGTTGGTGCAAGCAATAAACATAAAACTAAAAACCAAAGCAAAAGCCGCTAATGTTACACATTTCAAAATCCTTTTCATACTAAGCCCTCCTGAAAATCGCTATTATTTTTGGGGAAGTCCCCATAGCGAATTTACAAAATTTACAAGCAATATTATTATACCACTCATGCAAAATTTTGGCAAATTTTTCGTAAATTTTTGGCAATAAAATTTTCCCCGAGTTTCCCCGAAATTTTTCCGAATTTGCCAAATTTCCCCAAAATTACCCAAAATTTCTAGTAGCTATCGCTAGTTTGCCCCGCTAAAATTTTTATAGCCGAACTAGTGCCTAATCGGTGGCAGCCCTCGTTAATAAACGTTACAAAATCGTTGCGGGTTCGCATACCGCCAGCCGCTTTAATTTTTACGTTAGCGCCGATATTTTCCTTAAACAGCCAAATATCTTGCACAGTTGCGCCGCCCGTGCCGAAGCCCGTGGAAGTTTTTATGTAATCTGCGCCGCTTTGCGTTACGCATTTGCACAGTGCAATTTTTTCGTTTGTGCTTAAATAACAGCATTCTACGATAACTTTCAAAATTTTATCGCCTATTTTTTGCTTTAGCGATTTTAGTTCTTGGGTTATTTTGTCAAAATGCTGCTCTTTTGCATCGCCGATATTTATTACAACGTCAAATTCGGCGGCTCCGTCTTTTAGGGCTTGCTCGGTTTCGGATAATTTGACCTCGGGGCAGCTATAACCCAGCGGAAACCCTATTACGGTGCAGATATTAACATTTTTACCATATTTTTCGTGTACCCGTTTAACAAAAGATGGCGGAATACAAACTGCCGCCGTTTCGTAACGGATTGATTCTTCGCAAACCTGCACTATTTCGTGCCACGTTGCGGTTGGTGTTAGCAAAGTGTGATCTACCACGGAATAAATTTTATCGTCGTTCATTGTTATGCTCCTTTTGATTGCTGACTTTTATTGGATTTTGCTGGATTTTGCTGGATTTTATTGGGTTTTATTGGCTTTATCGGCAGCGATTAGATTTTTTAGTGCTTGAATCGCTACTTTTGTTGGAATTTCGGTATCGTGGCTAACGGGATTGCTTAGCCCTTTTGTCTCTCGTTCTTGGTTGCCGCAAACCAGCAAAACGCTACCTGTTCGCACTCGCAAATAATTCCCGACAATAAACAAAGTAGCCGATTCCATTTCGGAGGCAAGCGCGCCCATTTTTATATACGATTCCCAGTTATGTAGCAATTCCGATGCGATTGGCATTCTTATTGGGCTATGCTGGCCATAAAACGAATCCTTGCACTGGACAACGCCAACATGGTAGTTTTGTTTCATCATTTTGGCAGAATCCACTAAAGCGGCGACAATTTCAAAATTGGCTACAGCGGGATATTCTAGCGGTGCGTATTCACGGCTTGTGCCGTCTAGGCGGATTGCGGCTGTGGCAACTACAACATCGCCGCCAACGACATCAATCGCCATTCCGCCCGATGTTCCCACTCGGATAAACGTATCCGCACCAATCATAACTAATTCTTCCAAAGCGATTGCCGTGCTTGGCCCGCCGATTCCCGTTGATGTTACGCTAACTTTTTCGCCGTCCAAAAAACCCGTATACGTAACGTATTCACGGCTATCCGCCATAAGTTTTGCATCGGTCAAATAACTGGCAATGCTTTCGCACCGTTTTGGGTCGCCTGGCATAACAACATATCGCCCAACATCGCCCTTTTCTAACGCTATATGGTACATTTTCGCACCTTTTATATGGCTAGTTTCCATATTAATTACTCCTTTTCTAATGCCAATCAACAGTTAAAAAATCAAAACCGTGGGGCGCTGCCCCACACCCCGCAAGGGAACGCGTCCCCTTGACCCCGCTAAGTTTGTTAATTTTTTTTACTGTTAAGTGATGCTGGCACTTTGCGGTTGGCTGTTTTACTTGTGATTTTGTGAAAATATTTAACAGTTGTAGCTTTTTATAGGGGTGGACGGGCGACCGAGGACGGTCGCCCCTACGGGCGGGATTTATTGGGGGCACAACGGGCGGATTGGTTGGGGGACAAACAAGCGACCGACCCGCCACCGTAGGGGC
>WRKK01000166.1 GCA_009782245.1 Defluviitaleaceae bacterium
AATTCGGTAACAAACGCCTTTTTATAAGGCTGCCAATCGGTTTTTTGGATTAACGTGCGGCTTAACGCAATATTGTTGTACGCGCCTTGCTCGGTTATTTCTAGTAATATTTCGATTGCAACGGCACGCTCGTTGTTGTTTTTATCAATGTTATATGGGGTTTCTGTTTTATTTTTCACGGCTGTTATTTTTGCTCCTTTTTTGCTACTTTTTTGGTTCGTTTTATGCAAATTTCACAATGCAAAATTATTATACATGGTTTTTTTGCAAATTGCAAGTAAAAATTTGCTTGCAATTTGGCAAAAGTGATGTTACAATTAGGTATAATTTCAGTGATAAGATAATTCACAACTTTAATGAAAAGTGCGGGTCAAGGGGCGCGCTCCTTGCGGGTGTGCCTGCCCGCCGGCAGGCGGGGGCAGCCTGACCGCCGGCAGGCGGGCGCCCACGGTTTTGAAGTTGTTTGAACACGGAGGACGCACATGAAAAAATATATTTCCAATTTGTCCATTGCAAAAAAATTGAGACTGTCGTTTTTACTTATTACAGGCCTCTTTTTGCTGATAATTATTTATAATATTTATTTTACATCTACCACGCAGGCAACGCACGGCTATTTTGTTAATTATGTAATGGAACGCAACCGCATTTTAACCGAGTTGCAAGTGGAATTTAGAATTTTATCCAATACAATAAGAAGTACGCTAAACGATGCCACATGGCGGGCAACCGCCGACGAACCCACTATTACCCAACTTAACTACGAAATCGCCGCCTCTGTATACCTTTTGCAAGCTATGGCAGAAGATTACCTCGATTCGATTATCCGCGACTACATAATTTCAGATATTATGCAAACTGATGTGCAGCACTTTGCACAACATACAATGCAGTATGTGCTGGACAATATTCAATCTATCTACCACTATTACATAGTGCCGTACCACGCATTTAACAGAGATTACGAATTTTTTGACATTATTTTGCGATATACCACGCCAGTAATAGATGCAATAGAAATTATCCGCAACTTAAACTTAGATGTTATTCAAGTTGTGGCAACCGATTTGCACAATCAGCAAAGCTACCATTTTGCGTTTAACCTGCTTGCTTTTATTTTGGTTGCAATCGTTACGTTTTTTATTGTTGCATGGCTGATAAACAACTTCAAAATGCGTATGCAAACGCTAAAAACTAGTGCAATCTCGCTAAAATCGGGAGAATTTGACAAGGTTGACAAAGAAAATTACGTAAAAATTAATGACGAAATTGGCGACCTTACCGAAATTTTATTTGACGTAAACTCTACCGTGGAAAACTTGGTTGACCAAATTTACAATACGTCCACCGAAATTGTAAACGGCAATTTTAGCAAACGCATAAAACACACCGATTTTAGCGGAAACTACGCAAAAGTTGCAAATTCTATTAACAATCTAACAAGAATCGTGATGAGCGCCACCTCGCTAAAAGCCGAAAAAGATTACTATGATTATATGCTGTATTTAGTGGATAAAGCGCCGATTATCATTACAATTTGGAGCGAAATTGGCGAAGATTTTGAAATAATCAACTGCAACGAGGAAGTTATGCGCCGCTACAAAATCGACAGCAAAGAGGAGTATAAACAAAACTTTCATAAGTTTTCGCCGAAATTTCAGCCAAATGGCGAAAATTCCATCGAATTAGCCAAAAAACTTTTGTTTGAAACGATAGAAAAAGGCTCGAACAAATTTGAATGGTTGCACCAAGATATAGACGGCACGGAGATTCCCTCTGAAATTAGTTGCTATACCAGCACATTTATGGGCAACCGAACAATTTTCAGCTTTTGTAGCGATTTGCGGCACGTTTACGAAATAGTCGCCGAAAAGGAGCGTTCCGCCAGCGTGGAGGCAAATTCCAAGGCGAAAACGCAATTTTTGGCCCGCATGAGCCACGAAATCCGTACGCCGATAAACGCCGTTTTGGGTATATCCGAAATTCAGCTGCAAAATCCCGACATGGACATGGCAACCGAAGAGGCTTTTGCCAAAATTTACAACTCGTCGCAAATTTTGCTGGGGCTTATTAACGATATTTTGGATTTATCGCGCATAGAATCGGGCAAAATGCCAGTTTTACAGGAACAGTACGAAATGGCTAGTCTGATTAACGATGTCATTCAGCTTAATTTGTTCCGCCTAGGCAGCAAGCAAATCAAGTTTGACGTTTTTATTGACGAAAATATCCCAACTTTAATGATAGGCGACGAACTGCGCATAAAACAGCTGTTAAACAACTTGCTTTCCAATGCGTTCAAATATACCGAACACGGCTCGGTGGTTTTGGCGATAAAATTCAACAAAATCAACAATGAAGATTCGTTTATATCGTTCACAATCCAAGATACGGGCATCGGCATGAGCAAAGAGAACCTAAAAAGACTGTTTCAAGAATTTGCCCGTTTTGACGAGGAAAAAGCTAGGCATATAGAGGGTACTGGGCTTGGAATGGCTATTGTGCAAAATTTGGTTGAACTGATAAACGCCAAAATTGACGTGCAAAGCGAGCTTGGTGTTGGCACAACAATAAAGCTGGATATTCCCCAAAAAATAGCCAGCGACAGCGTTATCGGCACAGAGTTGGCAAACAACCTAAAAGGCAGCAAAATGTCCAGCCGTTTTGCCCGTAAAAACATGAACTTTAAGCCAGAGCCAATGCCATACGGCAAAGTTTTAGTGGTTGACGACGTTGAAACAAATTTGTTTGTGGCAAAGGGTTTGCTGGCGTTTTATTCTATTCAAGTGGAAACCTGCGATAGGGGGCATATTGCACTAGATTTGGTAAAACAGGGCAAAGTGTACGATATTATCTTTTTGGATCACATGATGCCCGACATGGACGGCATAGAAACAGCCGAAAAGATTCGTCAAGCGGGTTATACCGAGCCGCTTGTCGCACTAACAGCAACCGCACTAATTGGGCAATCGGAGGAATTTTTGCAAAATGGCTTTGACGGCTTTATTTCCAAACCGATTGATACGTCGCACCTTAATGCACTGTTGCACAAGTTTATTCGGGGCAAACAGCCGCCAGAAGTAATCGAAGCCGCCCACCGAAACGCCGAAAACGCCGCCGATACCGAAAACGACAAAAATAACCAAAATAACCAAAACAACAAAAATAACAATCAAACCGCCGCAACAGGCTCGGATATATGGGATTTCTTTTCGGGCAACGCAACGGACGACAACGCCACAAAATTTTTCAACGACTTACGTAAGGAGTTTTCGCGCAGTCAGCGGCACATCATTTGGGACATTCGCCAAGCGTTAGAAAAAAAGGATTTGTTTTCGTGCCGACGGTTTGCACACACGCTAAAAGGGCTTGCACACACCATAAAAGAGAGCGATTTAGCGGAAACGGCGGGGCGTTTAGAAACTTTATTTGAGCAGGATAAAATATGCGAAGAAATCTTTGAAAAAATCACACTAATGGAGCAACAGCTAACCGCCGTAATTGCCACAATCCCCAAAGACGAGAACGGCATATTAGCACAAACAGCAGAATCCCCCGAAAACGCAGCACCAGCCCTAACCGCCGAAGAGATTACCGAAACACTACTAAATTTGCGGCCACTATTAGAAGAAAGTAGCATGGAATCCCTAAACGTAGTGCAAAATCTGGAAAAAGTGCCGCAAGCCACGATTCTTGTGTATAGGGTGCAGAATTTTGATTTTGATAATGCGTTGAAAGATTTGGCGGTTTTGTTGGAAATATTGGGTTAGTAATGCTTTTTTGTAGGGGGGAATGTCCTCTGTCGCCCGTCCCCAATAAATCTGCCAACATTTCCGCAAACCCGCCAACCGTAGGGGCGAACGTCCTCGTCCTGCCCGTCCAGCAGGCGGGTCGCCCGTCCCCAATAAATTCGCCAACATTTCCGCAAATCCGCCAACATTGCCAATCGGGCGGGGTTGTGGGGGGACGTTCGCCCCACCTGCGTACACTTTTATTGATATAATATGAACCAGATGGAACGGGTGTCCGTTTGCCACCAACCAACGGGGGGCGTTGGCGTTGGGGGTTTCACAACGGGCGACCGTCCTCGGTCGCCCGTTTTCACCCACAACCGTTCGCCCGTTTGTGCGTTTCGATATTTCTACAATATAGGCTAAAATTAATGACATTGGGGACGTTCCCCCCTACCTGTTCCCCCATTACCCCGCCATTCCCGACAACAACGTAACCTTAGTCATCAGCGGCAACGCACTCAAAGTTGTAGCCAAACTTTTGTCAACCTGTTCGTCCAATTCTATTATCATAATGGCTTGTCCGCCCTTTTTTGACCGATACATTTTCATTTCGGCGATATTTATTTTTTCCACCGCCAAAACGTTACTCACTAGCGAAACCGCTCCAGGCTTGTCTTTGTGGATTATCACGAGAGTATCGTGGTAGCCGTCGAATAGCACGTCTATTTCGTTTATTTTTTGCACCAAAATATTGCCGCCGCCCACCGATGCCGCTTGCATTTTCAAGGTTTTTTGTAACTTTTCCGAAAATAGTTCCAACAGCACCGTGTTTGGGTGGGCGTTTTCCAGTTCAACGACTTCTATTTTGTAGTCCAAATCGGGGGACAAACCCAGACTATCACGAATACGCACGTCATCGGGCGGAAACCCCAACAAACCTGCAATAATAGCCTTATCGCTGCCATGCCCCTTATAAGTTTTCGCCAGCGAGCCATGAAACTGCACTATTGCCTTGTTTGGCGTTGCTCCCAAAATACGCCGCGCAATGTTCCCTATCCTAACAACTCCCGCCGTATGCGAACTCGATGGACCTATCATTATTGGTCCTAAAATGTCAAAAATATTCATGTTTACCTCGCAATTTTACCTTGTAACACTATGGGATATGGGACGGGCAGGGGACGGTCGCCCCACCTGCGTACACTTTTATTGAACCATTAGGGATTAGACGGACGGGCGACCGAGGACGGTCGCCCCTACGCACCAAAAAAACAATCCTACACTAAACCATCAACCCAACCCAACAAACCCCTGTTGCCGCATAGCCTCATACAAAACTATTGCAACGCTACTTGCCAAGTTTAAGCATCTTACCTTATCCGTCATGGGGATTCTAATGCAAGTATTGGGATATTTATCCAAAATAGCCCGCGGAATGCCAGCACTTTCTTTTCCGAACATGACAAAAGAACCGTGCGGATAGGTTAATTTAGTGTACGGCGTGCTTACTTTAGACGATGCCATAAAGATTGTTGGGTTGTTGTTTTTTGCTACAAAGTCATCAAAGTTATCGTAATATTGAACGTCTAAATGTTGCCAATAATCCATTCCAGCACGGCGCAAATGCTTTTCGGTTGTGC
>WRKK01000167.1 GCA_009782245.1 Defluviitaleaceae bacterium
CTAAGGCTCTAAGGCTCTAAGGCTCTAAGGCTCTAAGGCTCTAAGGCTCTAAGGCTCTAAGGCTCTAATACAATTATCACATAGGTTTTTAGGTTTGTCAATAGGGTTGTAAAAATTTTTTTATGACTGTAAAATTGGCTTGTGTTGCATTTAGGATTTGCTATAGGGCAATACTAGTCAAATCCAAAACCAACCCGCCCTGCGTTTTCAAGGGGGTTTTCAAGTTTTGGTCGGGCAAAAAGGTTTTACCGATGGAGCATTTTATCTCGTTGGAATCCTGTTCAATTTGCCAAAACTCGGTAATTTGTGAGGTTGCGTATAATTTGCTTAAAATTGTCCTATCCTCTTCCGAGCTATTTTTTGACCAAACTTCAATAGCCAAATCTGGGCAACCTGCCATTTTGTAGGTGCTTTCGTGTTGCTGAAGTTTGTTGTTTTGGAACAACATATAATCGGGCTGAATGTAGCCAGATTCTCGCAAAGTGTCCAGCGGAAGTGGCTCGGCGTTTACGTTGTACAATTCAAACGGCGGATATTTTTCAAAACAGCCAAAAGTTCCCCTGTAAGCAAGGGCGTTGTTTTCTCTGTATAAAATAATTTCTCGGTTGACAAGCCTGTCAAAGTAGGCAAACGAGAGTATATTGCTTATTCGCTCTAAAATGTCGCCGTGCCTTGGGTATACTGCCATATCTTGGTAAAAAATCATGTTGCACCTCCGTGGGTTTAATGGGTTGATTATAGCAGATTTTTTGGGGGAAAGCAAATGAGGATTGGTAAAATAAAAATTTGACAAATGCCACCACATATGGTATCATAAAATATCACGCAATAAGGGAGGTGAATCAAAATGGCAAGCATAGACAAAGTGGTTGACAAAATTAAGCGTCAGCCGAATGGTATAAAAATGGGCGAAGCGGACAGAGTTCTACCTGCCCGTCCGGCAGGCGGGAGACATTACGATTACGTTCTAAACCGCCAAGTTGGCTCGCATAGGCACTATTTGCACAGTTCGGGCGATATTATAACTATACCCGATCGAAAGCCCACCATTAAGCCAATCTACGTCAAAGAGATAATAGCCAGATTAGGGTTATAACTTTGTGCTTGCAAAAAATATGGCAAATTTAGAATATTATATGTCGTTGCCGTACACCACAATAATTGAGCCAGTTACTGATGAAAGCGGCTCGTATTACGTTGGCAGAATCATTGAATTAGACGGTTGCATGACGGACGGCGAAACAAAAGTTGAAGTAATAACCAACCTACAAGAGGCAATGCAAGGTTGGATTGAAACAAAACTAGCCAACGGTTTTGAAGTTCCAGAGCCTGTACAAACAAGTGGCTCTAGCGGAAAGTTTACGTTGCGGTTGCCAAAATCGCTACATCAGCGGCTTGCAACGGCGGCAAAAAAGAGGCTGTTTCCCTTAACCAGTACGCTATTTATAAGTTGAGCAGTTAGGATTTATTGAAATTTGCAAAATGCAAAAAGCCGATTTTGGGAAACCTTATCGGTTTTTTTAGTTTAGCTATTAAACCGTCAAAATACTTGCTTTGGTTAGGGTTTATCCTCTTTTTTGACAAAAACGTTGGTACGAGATAGACTTAATGGTTGTTGTGTCTCTGTTTTTGATTCTTATTTTAACTGATAAGGTTCTAATAACCACAGCACGGTGTTTTTAGTCGCTTTATCTAAATTAGTAACCACAACATTTTCCGCTCTGTCTTTTAACTCTGTGATTATTTCTCCAGCTTGCTCCAAAGAGCCATGTACACTATGTAGGTTGCCCATTAACATATTGTTTACCCATTCGGTTTCTGTAACAACGGAATAATGTGTCGGGAACTCTAAAGTTACTCCTTTTACTCCTCTCTTCAGCATAATTGGCGGAGTTTGCTGCATTTCTTCTAGTTGAGTTTCAAAAGGTTTATTTTGCAGTTCAAATAGCTTAGTATCTGAACGAAAATGTAGACGAGATAAAATATCCATTCCAATAATTCCATGGTATGAATACTCTTCCCAGTTCAATACTTCAACTTCTAAATTTTTTCGCTTGTATATTCCTATCATATGTAATAAGGATATTTTTGTGATGTCAAAGACTTTCTTCTCGGTAGCGGTTTGTTTTTCATGTTTGCTTTTGGTAAAATTTTTGTAGCCTAAATCCTCAAGAATATCTCTCACTATTGCTGTTTGTGATGCTCCTGTGTCAACGAGTAATTTGATAGGAAATTCTGTTTTACCATCAGGCGAGTACAGCTTGCAATCTGTTTTGAAAGTCGTTTTATTTTTAACGTCAAAAGAAAGAAGAATACTGTCATTCAAACTCTTCTTCGATTGGTGTTGACGATAAACTGTATCCAATTTCATCCTCCTCCCTTACCATATAGTATAATCCAGCACTCTGTGTTTTCAATACCTCCCTAATATTATAGCGTCCCTCTTCTTTGTTGTCGTAAACTCCATAGACCTCACAGCTATCCAGTTTATTAGCGTTGTATTCATAGTTTATAAACAGTACCCATTTTCTAGGGTACATATCGTACAAATCGTCAAACTTAACTCGTTTATTCATTTTGTTGCTCCTCTCTTTTTTATGGTTTTTTATTTCTTGTTAGATTTCTGACCATTTTTTGTCCAAATATATCCTTTGTTGGGGGATAGTTTACCCATATATTCCTCTGGTTCTTTATCTTTTCTTCCAAATTGAGCAGAGAATAAATTACAGATTTATGTAATACACGCCGTGCTGCAAAAGTATCGTAATCAATCACTTCGTTCAGAACCTCAACAATATCTTCGCAATCACGAATCATGTGTTCTATGTAACCCCAACCATCAACTTTCATACAACTTTCATAAATTATAGCAGAAAGATTGGAAAATGGCAAAATAAAAATTTGACAAATGCCACCACATACGGTATTATGATAAAATAACAGGGGTGTGAAAATATGACAAACTTAGAATATTATATGTCGTTGCCGTACACCACAATAATTGAGCCAGTTACTGACGAAAGCGGCTCGTATTACGTTGGCAGAATCCACGTTTTGCCCAAAATGCTGCTACCATAAGAATTTGTTTTGGCTGGCGTAGTTTCTATGCCAGATTCTGCTATTTTTAGCATCTCAAAATAACGGGGGTTTATTGTTACAATACTAGCCCCAGTATCACAAACAAAGTTAATGTTGACTTCTTCAGATTTCAGCGAGTTCATAGCCTTTAATTTTAGATACCAATGCCCGCTGTCGTATTCCATTGTTTCGGAGTTGTCTGGCAAAAAGGTTTTAGTTTTTATCATTTATAATCCGCTCCAATTCATTTTCGTCAAAATCAAAAAAGAAATCTTTTGGTACTGGAAAAGTATCAAATTCCAATATCGGTCTCCATTCTGGGTATTTATTTGTGTCCAAAAAAAGCGTTCCTAGTTCGTCTTCTTCAATGAGTGCGAAAGGGTAGCCGCCAGAGTTTCCGTTTGTTTCGTTTGAATCTTTGAATTTCCCTACCCAAACCATGCAATTTGGGTATTTTTTACGCATTTCCCTGCAGGTCATGTAGGTTGGGTTTTCTATTTTAATCATGTCAATTACTCCTGTTTTTGGTTTGCCGCTAGTTTTTGGCTTGTTTTTATTGTAGCATAAAAGTTGGGTGGAGGCAAATTTTTGAGCCATCAAAAAGGCTTATCGCCAAAACACGCAAAAAGGCGACCATTTAGCCGCCTTTTGCGTGTTTTTATCTTATTTCTTATTTCTATCTATTAGCCAAGCCGAAAATCCCGCCGCTTGTAACTTCCCAAATAAAAAATCCATCTGCAAAAATTGCAGGAACTTCCGCAATTTGGCTGTTTTCCAAGGTTGCTATAAATAAATTTGTGTCGGTTTCGGCGGGAATGCCTAATGTTACGCCGTTTTCTATGTGGCGGATTGTGCCGCTTTGCATGGCACTTAACGCAATGCTAAACGCTTGGTTATCGCCAACCGCCGTGCGAAACGCTGTCGGCAATGAGATTGGTGGAGTTACATTTATGCGAATGTTGCCGCGCGTGCTGTCTAGCAAGTCTTGCATGGCGGCTGTGTCCAGTTCTATTAAAATGCCGTCCGTTATTATTTGCAAAGTTGCATTTGCAAGCACCAAACGGCGAATTGCATTTGCATTGATTGTTGCGTTTACGCCGTTTATGCCGTCTTCAAGTGCCTCAACTTGGACAACAAACTCGTTTACACTTGTGCGAGAATCTCGGGCGGCGGTGCGGACTGCTGTTATTGCTTGATTTATGGCGGTGTCAGTTATGTTTAATGTGGCGATTCCTCTGGAGTTTAATCTGGTGGGGAGATTTACTGTTGCAGTTGCGGGGCTGTTGTTGTCCGCATTTAAGTTGACACTTAGCGTTATGTCTGTTGCTTGCGGTGCGGTTGCAACTCGGCGTGTGCTTGAGCGTGGCCGCCATGCAGGGGTTGCATCGCCAGAATACACGATTGGCGGCGTTGCAAATGTCGGCGGAATTATTGATATTTGTGGCGGAAATATCGGCGGTGGCGTTGGTGCTGGTGGAGTTGGTGGGGTTGTTCCTCCGCCATTTCCGCCGTTTCCGCCATTGCCACCGTTGCCGTTGCCATTTCCGCCATTTGGTGGGCTTGGCAATGCCGAACCTGTAATAACAAAATCAGAATTATGATAAATCACAAATTCCAAAAAGCCGTCAACTTCTGAAACATTCAAATTTGCTTCTACCAAAACAAGCTGATTGTTTACGCTGTCAAAGTGGTACACATTCAAATTTTCGTTGCCTACCACATTTCTAAATGTAAAATCGGCTCGCACTCGGATTGTGGCTCTGCCAGGCAAAGTGCCGTTGCTTGCAAAACTTAACACAATCGAGGGCGTATCTTGTAAAATATCAGAAATTGCGTTTGCGTTGTCGCCCGTAAAATTGTCCAATGGGCTTAGTTGCACATTTGCATTTATGCTACTGGTTTCGGTAATGTCTGCTCCGTTAAATACCCATTCTATGCCGTTGCCTTGCTGTAAAATTATGGTTTTGTTTGTGCCTTTTATTGCGTCAAAAATGCTACTTGGTATGTCTGCTCCTGTTGCGTAATTTATGATTATTGTGGCATCATCTGGTTGGTTTTGTATATCTTGGATTAGGTTGGGGTTGGCTGTGTTGGTGGCTAGGTTTGCGTTGCGGTCGTGGAAGATTTCAAAAGTAGCGTTGTTAGGCAAAGGCAAAACGCCCATATCTAAAGCCCATTGGGTGAGATTTAGAGCATATTCCTGCGTGTTTCCTGCAGCATCTACAATGAAAATCCCCTCTAATTCAAAAAATCCTGGTGGGTCGTATTGTCCTATTGTAATTTCAGATTGAAACGTATTTTCTG
>WRKK01000168.1 GCA_009782245.1 Defluviitaleaceae bacterium
ATAAATCACAAAAACTTAGCGGGTCAAGGGGCGCGCTCCTTGCGGGTCCAGGGCAGCGCCCTGGCGGGTGTGGGCAGCGCCCACGGTTTTGACTTTAACCCCCCAAAAAAATACTTCTTGACAAAACCAAAAATTGGTTATATACTTATTATTGGCTGACGGACGACACGCAAAATATTTTGAAAATTGGCCGAAAATAAATAATGAAAAAATAGCCATAAGGAGGTTTTTTTATGGATTATTCTAGTGCTACAAGCAAGTTAAGAGCCAGACGCATAAGCCCTAACCTTGTCCGTGTTCGGAATACTGTTGGCGTGATGGCGTTTAGGGTAGCTTTTGCGGTTATTTTAATTGCTGGCTTTGCGGCGGTGGGTGCTGGCGTGGGCGTTTATTTGGGTATCTTGCGTAATGCACCTGTTATTGACTTGCAAACTAACCTGCGATCCGAACACTACAACTCTATTATTTTTGAGGGTCGCACAGGTGTTGAAATTGCCCGTCTAACTGGCGAGGAAAACCGTGAGTTTGCACCAATAAGCAGAATGCCCCAACATCTGCTAAACGCCTTTGTTGCGATTGAAGATGAACGCTTTTTTACCCACAACGGAATAGACATTCGTGGCATGGCAAGAGCCTTGCACAACAACGTAACTTCCGATAGCGTAGAGGGCGCAAGCACGATAACACAGCAAGTTATAAAAAATATTTTGGGGCTTACCCGTAACGACTTGGTCTCTAAGCTACAAGAGCAATATATGGCAGTACAATTTGAGCAAGCCTTAACCGAATTGTACGGCTCGCGCGAGATAGCGAAAGAAATTATTTTAGAGGCGTATCTAAACATAATAAATTTGGGGCGTAACTGGCACGGTGTGCAAGTTGCCGCCTGGAACTATTTTGGCAAAGATGTTTCCGAACTAACATTGTCGGAAAGTGCCGTTATTGCTGGCATTACCCGCAATCCGTCCCGCTATTTGCCCGATAGGTTTCCCGAAAATAACCGTGCGCGCCAACGGTTGGTGCTGGGCAATATGCTCCGCCTGGAAATGATAACACAAGAAGAATTTTTTGAAGCAATGACCGACCCCGTTCACGATAGAGTTTTGTCGGGGCTTATCGCCGAACAAGCACACGGCGTTGTTCATTCCTATTTTACCGATGCTCTCATAGAGCAAGTTATCGCCGATTTGATGGATCAACATATGATGACCCGTGCAAACGCCTCGGCGCTGGTTTTTGGCGGCGGCTTGCAAATTTTTTCTACCCAAGATTTGCGTATACAGGAAATTATGGACAACACTTTCGCCGATGAAAATAATTTTCCCGTAAACGTGTTTGAAATAGTGGTAGAATATTCGCTGTCGGCAAGAAACGAAATTACCAACCAAGTAAGCAACCACAGCCGCACCGCCACGCTACGCAACGAAGAACTGGTAGAGGCTTGGCTAGAAGAAACTCGTAACGAACTGCTAACCGCCAGCGATTTAATTTTGGCGGAAAATATTCTTTTAACGCCGCAACCGCAAGCCGCAATGGTTATGATGGATCACCATAATGGACACGTTATAGCGATTTCTGGCGGTAGGGGCGAAAAACACGGTAGCCGTCATTTTAACCGTGCAACCATTGCAACTCGTTCGCCAGGCTCGCAATTTAAGGTGCTTTCGGCGTTTTTACCTGGCATTGATATGGGAACTTTACACGCTGGAACGCACATTGTTGACCAACACTGGGTTTTTGAAGACCCATACGGATTTTCTGAAGATTACGTGCCGCGCAACTGGTGGGGAGTTAACTTTGAAGGGCCTACCAGCGTTCGCCGTGCGATATACCGCTCTGCTAACGTGGTTTCTGCACAGGCGTTTCAGATAGTTGGGCCAAATAATGCTTTTGAATATTTGCTTAACCTTGGTTTTACCACCTTGGAGGGCACTCTAAGCAACGAACGCCCATTTAGAGATAACACTCCCGCCGTGCCTTTGGGCGGTTTAACCCGTGGCGTAACCCAACTTGAACTTGCCGCCGCATATGCGACAATAGCCAACAACGGCTACTACAACCGTCCTGTGTTTTATTCTCGTGTATTAGACCAAAACGGCAACGTTATTTTGGAAAATACTAGCAACCCGCGCCGAGTAATAAGCCCACCAGCCGCATTTGTGCTAACTGACATGATGCGTGATACTGTGCGTGGCGTGGCGGGTGCAACGGGTGCAAACGCCAACTTTAGAAACATCAACGTGCAAGTAGCTGGCAAAACTGGCACATCGCAAAACGTAGAAGATTTAGGCTTTACGGGCTATACGCCATTTTACACCGCCGCTATTTGGCTAGGTTTTGACCGTCCGCGCGCCTTAAACGGTGTGCCAAGTTCCACGCACCTTATTATTTGGCGCGAAATTATGGAGCAAGCCCACATAGAATTAGGGTTGACAAGCGGAAGTTTCGTGCAGCCCGACGGCGTAATAACAGCGGCAATATGCCGTGTAACGGGGCTGTTGCCTACGGACGCTTGCCGCCGTGCTGGCACAGTTGTAACCGATTTAGTTGTGGCGGTTCATATGCCAACCTTGCCTTGCACGGGCGTACATCATGCCTATACGGCAAACGAAAATGAAGAGTATGGAGAGGGCGAAGAGGGCGAAATGGGCGATATTATCAGTAGCCCAGATTTTCTGCCAGGTGGCGGCGGATTTTGGGGCGGCGATGTTCCCCAACTGCCAACCTTGCCAGATACCGAACCGCCAACAGATACACAACCAGATGCAGGCGGCAATTTCTGGGGTACTTTGCCATTACCAACGCCAGTTCCGCCGCCCACTTACGATACGCCGCCAATCTACGATAGCGATGCGGACGACGATATTCCTTGGTGGGATAATCTACCAGCACCAGAGCCAGAGCCAGCACCAGTGCCAGTGCCAGAACCTCCTGCTCCGCCCAGTGTAGAATATTTGCCACCGCCAATACCAGAACCCGAGCCAGAATTACCGCCGCCGCCGCCAATAGTAGAACCTATGCCAGCCGTCTACGAACCTAGCAGCGATGACGATGACGATTTGCCTGGTTGGTTTTAACAGTTTTTGAATAATTTTGCGGCAAGGGCAGACATATTACAAAAACGTCTGCCCTTGCTGTTTTTGGCAATTTTAACGGCTTTTTATAACCAAATAAATTTTATTGCAAATTGCAAAATTTGCTATTGCTATATGACATTTATAGTGGTAGTATAGAATAGTAACTTTTGCTTAATGATTTTCATAGATATGGTGGTGCTTATAATGAATATTGATACAGGAAGTGTTGAAAGTTTTTTATACAATGCTTATCAAAATATGCTACCCGATTTTATCGGTGCTTTTGCGACCCAAAAAGAAGCACATATAGACGACTTTGAAACGCTCTCTGTGGGGATTGTAACATTGTTTGAACACGTGTTAGAATTAAAAAAAACCTCTGCAAGCGTTGCTGTGCTTTGGTTTAGCACCATAGATTACGATAAAAAGTTGGAAGTATCGCATTTTGTGTCCGAAAAATTTACTAGCCTAAAATTTAGCAATGTGCTAGATCCGCTGTGCGAACATTTTTTTAATCTGCCGCAGTACACGCCCTTAACTTTCAATAGTGCCGAGTTAAAAGAAGTTTGCAATGTTTCCGAAGATTCCCAAAATGCTGAAGAAATTCCGCATTGTACGCTGGTTGTGCCTATAAGTTTTTCCGAGATGGTTTATGGCTACGCGCTGGTTTTTTACCATGCCGCCGAAATTACGCCGCCTACCGATAAAATAGACTTTTTGTACAGCGTTATGCGAAGTGCCTCGTTAATCAGGCGCATTGATATGGACGAAAAACGGTTTGATAAATATCTTATGAACGACCAACAAACAGAACTGCCCAACCGAGCCTATTTGTACGAATCGCTGGTAAACCTGCTGCAAATGAGCGAACTTTACCCGTTGCGTTTTGCGTTGCTTACAATCCGTGTAAATGGCTTAAAGCACATAAACAACTCGCTTGGCATAATTACGGGCGATTTACTACTAAAAGAAGTTGGCTTGCTGATTAAAGCCGCAATCGCCCAACAAGAGTTGGATTTGGACGTTATAGTCGGCAGATTAAACGGCGTTGATTTTGGCGTTATTATGATGTTCCCGCTGGACGGCGAAGAAGAGCCGCCTAGCACCGAAAAAATTGACCTGCAAACAACTAAAGAATACGCTATTGTCCAAACTTGCTGCAACGCCATAATAGAAAAAGCCAACGATCACGTGGATATAAACAACCACCAGCTGTATTTATCGGCTAATATCGGGGCTAGTATTTTCCCGTTCCACGGCGAAACTGCCGAGGAGTTGCTTAGAAAAGCCGATTTAGCTAAAGCTACCGCCAAACAATCGGGCTTTAATTCCTACAAAATATATGAGGATTTAATGGATAGCGATGCCGAAAATATCCTGTTTTTGAACAACAACCTGCCCGTAGCAATAGCCTCTAACCAGTTTGAACTATTTTATCAAGCACAAGTAGACGTTAAAAGCGGCATTATAGTTGGCACAGAGGCACTTATCCGCTGGCGACACCCCGATAAGGGTATTATTTTTCCAGGAGATTTTATCCCGTTTGCAGACGAAAATAATTATAGTATCCAACTGGATTCTATTGTGCTGGCGATGGCTTGTGTGCAAATTAACAAATGGCGGCAAGAGGGCTTTGATTTAACGGTTAGTGTTAATATTTCGCCCAAACACTTTGATAACGGACTTATTTGTGATACAGTACATACAATGCTAAAAGATAACTCCTCTATTTCGGCATCTAACATTAAGATTGAGCTGCTAGAAAGTGTGCTGCTTGACGATTTTGATTTTACGGTTAAAGTTATAAACGATTTGCGGCGCGTTGGCATTAATGTTGCGTTGGACGATTTCGGCTCGGGTTATTCTTCGCTGGAATACGTGGCAAAATTGCCGATGGATTACCTGAAAATTGATCGCACTTTTTTAATGAACCTGGAAAAAAACCCTAGCAACAAAATTATTCTGGAAACGATAATGACGCTATCCCGTGGAATGAAAGTAAAAACCATAGCCGAGGGCGTTGAAACCGCCGAACATTACAGCTTTCTGAAAACTATCGGCTGCGACCTTGCCCAAGGCTACTACATAAACAGACCACTACCAGCTGACGAATTTGAAAAGTTGCTTAAACAAAATAAAGCTACACCGTTTCAATAGCCTTAAAACCGTGTCGGGACGGGTAAACGAGCGACTCGGAACGGGAAAACGGGCGGGAAAACGGGCGACTCGGAACGGGAAAACGGGCGAAATCGGGATGAGAAAACGGGCGACCGAGGACGGTCGCCCCTACAAAAACGCCGACCGTAGGGGCGACCGTCCT
>WRKK01000169.1 GCA_009782245.1 Defluviitaleaceae bacterium
GCCATTCCGACGGCTATTTTTGCCCATTTGCGGGACTTTTTGTTTGTTTTCATAGATGTTGCCTCCTTGGTTGTTTTTTGATTATGAGAACATTTTAGCATGGGATTATCAACTGGAAATCAACAAATTGGGGGTTTGCGGTTGATATTCGGTTGATATTCGGTTGAAGTTGAGTTGAAGTTTGCCGACACGCTATTTTTTTGTTATGAGAATATTTTAGCATGCAAATATCAACTGAAAATCAATAAATTGGGGGTTTGTCGTTGATGTTCAGTTGATGTTTGTTAATGTTCAGTTGATATTTAGGGCGATTTTGAGTCAAGAAACACTTTAACCCACCAAAAACCCCACCAAAACCCCAAATAAAAAAATATTGGACAAACCCAACTTTTAATGTTACAATAATATAGTCAACGAAAATCCTAAAACCAAAATCAAAACTTTTGCCGCTTTTCCAAAAATGGCAGAGTTCGGGGCAAATTCACTCCAACAAACCACCCCCCAATTTATCGCTAAACAGGAGGTAAAAAATAAATGTCAATAATAATGGCAATACTAGTATTTGGAATAGTCGTTTTGGTGCACGAATGGGGGCACTTTATCGCCGCTCGCAAGGCTGGCATTTGGGTTGAAGAGTTCGCTATTGGCATGGGCCCAAAATTGTTTGGCATACAGCGCGGCGAAACGCTCTACACTATCCGTGCGTTGCCGCTTGGCGGCTTTTGCAAAATGTACGCCGACGATGCCGACGCTCTCACCAGCAAAGACGAAAGCGACGAAAAACTGCAAGCCGACCCAACGCTCAAAGAAAAGGCGTTTTACAGCAAGACCATTCCGCAAAAAATGGCGGTTATGGTCGCTGGCTCGGCTATGAACTTTGTGCTGGCTTTTGTGCTGTTTTCGCTTGTCGCAAGCGTTACGGGCATTAACACCACCATTATTGGCGGTACTGTCGCCGATTCACCCGCCGAATCCGCTGGGTTGCAAGCAAACGACCGTGTTACCCACATCAACAATCGCCGTATCTTCCTCTGGGACGATATTTCTTTTGAAACGATGACTGGCGGCGGCCGCCCGATAGAAATCGGCTTTATCCGCGACGGCACTCGCTTTAACCAAGTTATCGTTCCCGACAGTATCACGGACGAAAACGGCAATAGCCGCTATGTTGTGGGAATTTACACCACGCCGCGCCCAGGAATGATTATGTCGCTACTTACGCCGCCGCCAGAGGGCTTGCAAACCGCAACTATCGGCGAAACGCTCACGGACGGCTTTATGCGTATCGGCTTTGTTGTGCGAAGTATCGTGTTTACGCTGATTCGGCTTGTTACCGCTCCGTCAACCGTTATCGACCAAATTGCTGGCCCAATCGGAATCGGCAACATGATTCATGGGCAATATCAAGCCACCGTGCAAGCCGCCGAGGCCGCACAGGCTAGTTTCGGGATTTTGGCGTTGTCGCTCTTCCTAAATATGGCAAGTTTTGGTGCGTTAATTAGTGCCAATCTCGGCGTTATGAACCTGCTGCCGTTGCCAGCCTTGGACGGCGGTCGGCTGCTGTTCCTAACAGTCGAGGCGGTTCGCCGCAAACCAATTTCGCCCGAGCGTGAGGGGATTATCCACCTTGCGGGCTTTGTAATTTTGATGATATTGGCTGTTTTTATAGCCTATCAAGATATATTAAATCTAATTTAACAGGAGGAATTTCAGATGATTGTTAGTGCAACTGAAATGATGAAAAAGGCTCTAAAAGGACATTACGCCGTGGGACAATTCAACATCAATAATTTAGAGTGGACAAAGGCAGTTTTAATGGCGGCGCAAGCGAAGAACAGTCCCGCAATTTTGGGCGTTTCCGAGGGCGCAGGCAAGTACATGGGCGGTTTTAAGACCGTCGTTGCTATGGTGCGTGAACTGCACGACTTTTTGGGCGTAACTGTCCCAATCGCAACGCACCTAGACCACGGCTCGTATCAGGGCTGCATAGATTGCGTAGATGCGGGATTTAGCAGCATTATGTTCGATGGCAGCCACTTTGACATAGAAGAAAACGTCAAGAAAACAAAGGAATTGGTAAAACTTGCCCACGATAATGGGAAATCCATTGAGGCAGAAGTTGGCTCTATTGGCGGCGAGGAAGACGGCGTTGTGGGAACAGGCGAAATAGCCGACCCCGAGGCTTGCCGACAAATTGCCGAACTTGGCGTTGACTTTTTGGCGGCTGGAATCGGTAACATTCACGGTATTTATCCCGACAACTGGCGCGGCTTGGATTTCGGCACTTTGGAAAAGGTGCAAAAGGCAACCAACGGAATCCCGCTAGTTTTGCACGGCGGCACAGGAATCCCAGAAGAAATGATAAAAACGGCAATCAATTTGGGAGTAACGAAAATCAACGTAAACACGGAATGTCAACTATCTTTCGCCGCCGCAACACGTGCCTACATCGAAGCTGGCAAAGATAAGCAAGGCAAAGGCTTTGACCCGCGCAAGCTACTCGACCCAGGATTTAAGGCAATTATCGCCACGGTTGAGGAAAAAATGGACTTGTTCGGCTCGACAGGTAAAGCGTAATGATGTTCGATTCTAGTTTGATATTACTGTTGCCTGCGATATTGCTATCGTTTTACGCACAGCACAAGGTGCAGAGCACGTTTCGCAAATTTGCACAAATCGGCTCTGCGAAAGGGCTGACGGGCAGAGAGGTTGCCGAGCGGCTTTTGGCGGCACAGGGTATACGAGATGTTGACGTTGTGGCGTTTCCTGGGCAGTTGAGCGACCATTACGACCCACGCAACAAAACGGTCGCATTGTCCGAGGTAGTTTATAATGAAACTTCGCTGTCGGCGTTAAGTGTCGCCGCGCACGAGGTTGGGCACGCCATTCAGCACAACGAGGGTTACGCACCGCTAAGTTTTCGCACGGGGCTTTTCCCCGTTGCGAACATTGGCTCAAAATTGGCGATGCCGCTGTTGATAATCGGAATAATAATGTCCACCCAAGTTTTTGGGATTTGGATGCTGTACGCTGGAATTGCATTGTTCTCGTTTGCGACGTTGTTTCAAGTTGCGACGTTGCCAGTAGAATTTAACGCCTCGTCGCGGGCGTTGGCGTTGCTGGAAGAGCAGCGATTTTTGGACGAACGGGAGATAATTCCCGCACGGAAAGTGCTGAACGCCGCCGCACTAACGTATGTTGCCGCCGCATTGGCTTCTTTGATACAGTTGTTGCGGTTTGTGCTGATTGCGGCAGGTCGGCGCGATTAGTTGGATTATTTGCTAACCCTGCTATGTTGAGTTTTCGGCGTAGCAGGGTTGATTTGGAGGTGTTTTTTTGAAGATAGCAATGGGAAACGACCACACGGGCTACTCGCTGAAGTTAGAAATAGCCGAATTGGTGCGTTCTTTAGGACACGAGATAGTTGATGTTGGAACGCATAGTTCCGTTTCGGCGGATTATCCAGTATTTGGGCGGCTTGCGGCGGAGAAAGTGCTGTCGGGCGAATGCGAACGGGCAATTTTGATTTGCGGCACAGGCTTTGGCATATCGCTTGCGGCAAACAGAATGCCTGGGATTCGCTGTGCAAACTGCTCGGACACATACACGGCGTTACTTTCGCGGCGGCACAACAACGCAAATGCGTTGGCTCTTGGTGCAAGGGTTATCGGCGTGGAGCTTGCTAAGATGATAGTTGAAATTTGGCTGAACGCTGGCTTTGACGGCGGTCGGCACACGGATAGATTGAATATGATTGACGGAGATATAGAAGAAACAGATTAAATGGCGAATTTGAAAAATGCTAAAAACGGCAAAAGTAGTAAAAACAATAAAGTTCCGCTAGGTTACGTACAGTTGCCAAGCGGCACAAAAGCGATTACCCTAGGAGGTTTTATTATGAAATTTTTATTAACGGCGATGTTTGCCATTATTGCGGCGTTTTTCATAGCTGTTCCAGCGTACGCAAGCCATATAACCGTGTTCGCCTATGGCCAGCAGGTAAATTTTCCCGACCAGCGGCCAGTTATTATCGCTGACAGAACGCTTGTACCAATGCGTGGCGTTTTTGAGCATATGGGATTTACAGTTGACTGGAATGCAAACACCGCAGTTGCAACCTTAACCGCACAAGGCACAACAATGACCGTGCGGACGGGCGATTCCTTTTTTACAGTAAACGGCTTGCAGATAACGCCAGAAGTTCCGCCTCAAATTATAAACGGTAGATTTATGCTACCACTTAGAGCAGTCGCCGAGGCAACAGGTGCAACAGTTGACTGGTTAGCCGATACTGCTACAGTAGTGATAGTTCCGCCGTCTGTAGCACCAACGCCGCCGATTGGCACAGTTCCGCCAGCACCGCCAGTAACGCCAACGCCGCCGATTGGGGAAGTGCCAGAAGAGCCACCAGTAACGCCAACGCCGCCTATTGGGGAAGTGCCAGAAGCACCGCCAGTAACGCCAACGCCGCCTATTGGGGAAATTCCAGAAGAGCCGCCAGTAACGCCAGTTCCGCCTATTGGGGAAGTGCCAGAAGAGCCACAAGTAACGCCAGTTCCGCCGATTGGGGAAATTCCAGAAAACGGGATAATTCCGCCGATTGGGGAGATTCCAGATACGGAAATAACGCCGCCGATTGGGGAAGTGCCAGATACTGGGATAACTCCGCCGATTGGGGAAATTCCCTCAACCACAATGAACATAGGCGGCACAACCTATAACGTAACATTTTTGGGCGAAATGGAACTTAATTTGCCAAACGTTGATTTTGTAAGCCGCACTTTTTACCGAGTAGAAAACGCCTACAACGATTTTAGCGGCAACCCAACAACTGGCAATGTGTTACCGTTTGACAACTTTCCCGTTGCGGTAGATGTTAATCAAGTTTTTGCAGTTGTGTACGTTCGTGCAGACGGCAGCACGGAAACGCAGTTTTATCGCTCTAGTGGGCTAGTTTGGAATGACAGGCCTAGCACGGAGGAGTTTTTGTTGGAGTAGAGTGTGGGGTTTTGCTTGAACAACTTAAAAGCAAGTTGTCATAGAGGAAATGGGCGGGTATTATTACTATCATTAATTTAGGCAATTTATAGCGGGTGTCCGTTTGCCCGTTTTGGTATTTTTGTAATGCAGGTAAAGCTAATAATAGCGGGATATTATCTGCCCTACGTTGTACGTTAATATTTTTTGCGAAAAAAATTGTTGTTTTGAAAAAAATAACTTGACGTTGCAATGGAAAGTATGTTACTATTATAGTTAGGTTGAGTAAAAAATATTTTTAGAAAGGACTTGACAAATATGCAAATTTGTGCCTTACGCAAAATGAGCAGAGCAGAGCAGAGCAGAGCAGAGCAGAGCAGAGCAGAGCAGAGCAGAGCAGAGCAGAGCAGAGCAGAGCAGAGC
>WRKK01000170.1 GCA_009782245.1 Defluviitaleaceae bacterium
GCATAAATTTTGAATATACCTCTTTGCAATCAAACTGCACAAATCCCAAAATATTTATAACTATCGCTTGCGGCAGTTCCTTGTAATTGTTGCCTTTTGGCAAGGCACTGCTATACATTTTCGCCCAGTTAAACATAGTTCGTTCCAAAAAGTTGCCCTCGTTTTGAACTTGTATCTCTAAGTTGATGTGCTTGCCCGCTACCGTCATGCGTATGTCTAACCTGCAAAACTTTGTGCCTACTTCCTCTGGCGGGATTTCGCTGTTTTCTATTACAAAGCCATCTATGCTTATAAATGGAATCGACAACAACGCCGCAACCAGCCTTTGCAACAAATCTGGATACCGCACAAAAAGCATTTTGAACAAAATATCCGACTTGAATGTGTATTGCAATTTTGTTTCTTTTTTGGTCTCTTTTTTCGTCTTTTTTTTGGGCATTTTTCGCTCCTCCTAATTTTTTGCGTTTTCACAATGTCATTTCTTACAATTATACCAAACAAAAAAATTTTAAGCAACCTTTTGACAACACATAAATTTTGTTGTATCATTATGTTGAATAAATTTCAAAAAATCTCCGTTATTTACGAATACAAAAAGGACTGATTAAATGCTACACCGAGTAAACCAAACCAAAAATGGCATTGTAATAAGAAACAGCAATATTTTTATCGCAATATTGCTGGGTTTTTTGATTGGGATATTTGCCATAGTGCCATTTGCGGCATCTCCGCTGTTCGAGGAATCGGATTTATTTGTATCTGTAGCAGTTCTGCTGTCCCTTATAATAGCTATTTTGGCGACCATACTCATCGCAAGAAGAGGAATGGGCAACAAAATTTTGCTAACCCCGCAAGCCCTAGAAATCACACTGCACACAGGCAAATACACAATTTCAACTTTTGAGTTCGCTTACGAAAATATCGTCGGCGTTGAGGTCAAAAAAAGGGCTTTGGCGATAGTGCTACACGACAAAATTGAAGAAATTGAAACAAGGCTAAAACTGAAACCGCACCAAATACAGGCACTATCCACCAAAGTGAAACTTCTTGGGCAAGCAACATTGTCAACCCAAGCGGCACAAGAAAAATTTACGTTTGCGGAAAGCACAGCAAGTTTCTTCGTTTGGCGGATAATTTTTTCTGTTGTATCTGCTGTAGTTTTTGGCGTGGTTTCTTTTAATCAGGGGTTTGTTTTTTGGCCGCCAATAGCCGCCTTTATTCTCGCTTTCCTTTTAACCTTTCTAATGGGCAGATCGCAAAATTACCTTGCTGAAAACGAAGTGCATTATTCCGCCGTCAACGCAAAAATAACACGGCAAAAAAACGAGGTAACTAAAATTGTTATCAAAAAAAGGCTTACAGGATTTCACGTTGCTCTATTTTTTGGCAACGAGCAAAGACATTTTGGAACAGTAAACGAGGATTGCCTACAAAATTTTTTAACTTGGAACAGTCGGCTAAAAATCCCGTATACAGTCGTGAAAGAGCCGCAATAAAAATTTGAAAGTTGGGTAACGATTTATAGGGGACGGTCGCCCCTACAAAAAAGCCACCCGTAGGGGCGACCGTCCTCGGTCGCCCGTCCGTCTAATCCCCAATGTTTCAATGAAAGTGTACGCAGATGGTCAGTCGCCCGTTTTCCCATTCCAATCAAAAAAAGGTGCAAATTTTCAATAAATTCGCACCTTACATAAAATTTTCACTTAATTTTTATTTAGCAACATCGCCAAACATACGTTGCAAACCAGTAATTGGCAATGTTTGCAGCCAAACTTTGCCTGGGCCCGTTAAATTCCCTAAAAACAAGCCCTCGCCGCCGAACGCTATATTTTTCAAGCCTTTGACGGTTTCAAAGTCAAACGTTACGGTGCTTTCCATTGCCGCCAAATATCCGCAATCTATGACAAGTTTTTCGCCAGCCGCAAGCGTGTATTCCTTGGAATGCCCGTCAATTTCAATAAAAACGATTCCATCGCCGCTGAATTTTTCCAAAATAAAACCCTCGCTTAGGAACAGCCCTGCGCCTAGCTTTTGGTTGAAAAATATATCAATATTTACGCCCTCGGTGCTGGCTATAAATCCCATTTTTTGGGCGATTATTTCCTTGCCTGGCGTTAGCGGATACGCCATAATTTCGCCTGGCATACTAAGCCCAAAAGCGATTTCTTGGTTGTCGCTGCGGGCTATGTAGTGGTTCAAAAAGAACGAACTGCCTGTAAGCGAGCGTTTTAGCCCCTGCATAATTCCGCCCGCTGTGTTTGTCTCCATTTCAATATCGGCAGTACGCCACGACATTCCGCCGCGCTGCGTTATCATTCGTTCGCCTTTGTTTAAGTTGCACAAAAGCACTGGAAACGGATCGCCTATAATTGTATGTTGCATATAAATTCCCCTTTCTGGGATTAAATTATTTGTTCAATATTACCCGCAAACTGTGTATCTAATTTTGTTACAATGTGAGATGTTTCGTTGGTATCCGTTACAATAAACGGTATTGTCCGTGTACGCACAGCCGTACGAATGAACATATTTACAGCCACTGTTGGAGTTAATCCAACTTTTTCGCAAAATTGATCAAAATCTTTGCGAACTTGCTTGTCTACTCGGACGGTTAAATTGGTTGTCGCCATTTTCTATTCCTTTCTTTCATGTATTGCTGGCGTTGACCTGCACTTATTGGTTGCAATTTCGCACCAGCCGCTTAATTTTTACCCGCAAATTACGGATTGTGCATTTTTACAGTTGACATTTACAAAGTTTTCATCGCATACTTTTGCTAAACACACAAAAAGTATGATACCACAGGGAAATATACTTGTCAAGGTTTTTTTAACGAAAATTAATAAAAATGTTTTTTCGGGGATTATGCTGTAAAATTGGGGATAAGGAACGGGCGACCGAGACGGTCGCCCCTACAATAATGTCGCCCGTTTGCCTGCTCCTGTTTGCCCGTCCCCCACAAAATGCCCATCGCAAAATTAACCCATACATTATTAATTTATCACAAAAAAAACATTAAAAAATTTAGCGGGTCAAGGGGCGCGCTCCTTGCGGGGTCAAGGGGCGCGCTCCTTGCGGGGTCAAGGGGCAGCGCCCTTGCGGGTGTGGGCAGCGCCCACGGTTTTAAGGTTTTTTAACGTCTAGGTTTTGCCCATTCGATTTTAACTTTTTTGTTTTTAATTTTTGTCGTTGATATAGCCGATAAAATTTTATTTACGGTGTTTTTGGGCACGTCGACAAAGGTAAAATCTTCGTAGATGTCTATGTTTCCTATTAAGCCGCCAGAAATATTTGCCTCGTTGGCGATAGTGCCTACAATATCACGGGGTTGCACTTTGTCTTTTTTGCCGATTGTGATAAATAGTCGCACCATGTTTTTAGTGTTTTTGCCGCTTTTGGAATTTTTGGAATGTTTGCCGTTTTTATCGTTTTTATCGTAAAAACCACGGTCGTCGTCAAAGTTTCTAAATTTGCGAGGTTCTTCAAATAGCACGTCTTCCGCCTCGGCATCTTCGTCGTGTAGGTAAAATTTGAACAGTGCCGCCGCAATGTCCATTGTGCTGTAATCGCCCAACGATTCCACTATGTTGGCATATTTGCTTAAATGCCCGTCTTCCATTATTGTTTTGATTTTTTCGGTAAATTGGCGGGTTTTTATTTCTTCTATATCTATTAAAGTCGGCATTTTGCCCCGCTTTATTTGGGCTTTTGTGTGCCGCATTATTTCACGCAACTTGTATATTTCTCTGCCAGCCACAAATGTGAACGATTGCCCCTCACGACCCGCCCTGCCAGTACGCCCAATCCTATGGATATAATATTCTTCGTCCTGCGGAAGATCGTAGTTAAAAACTATGTCAATATCGTCAACATCGATGCCACGGGCGGCAACATCGGTTGCAACTAAAATTTCCAGCGTACGGTTGCGAAACTTCCGCATAACCGAATCTCGTTGCATTTGCTTAAGGTCGCCGTGCAAACTTTCGGCAAAATAGCCGCGCCCTTGCAATTGCTCGGTAAGTTCGTCAACCCGTTTTTTTGTATTACAAAAAACCAACGATAACGTGGGCGATTCAACATCTATCAACCTGCACAAAGCCTCTAATTTAAGCGATTCACGAACCTCAAAATATAGCTGCTCTATGCTTGGCACGGTTAGCGTGTTGCGGATAACCGTGATGTGCTTGGGATTATTCTGGTAGCGGATAGTGAGATCCAATATACTTTTCGGCATTGTAGCCGAAAAAAGCAAGGTTTGGCGGTCTTCGCGCAATTTTTCTAATATAAATTCAATATCGTCCCGAAAGCCCATATCCAGCATTTCGTCGGCTTCGTCCAGCACCGCAATGGAAACTTCGGATAATTTTAGCGTACGACGTTCCATGTGATCCATTATTCTGCCAGGAGTGCCAACAACCACTTGAACCCCTTTTTTTAAGGCACTTATTTGGCGTTCTATCGGTTGACCGCCGTAAATTGGCAACACGCGCACCCCTTTGCGATAACGCAATAATTTGTTGAACTCTTCGCTGATTTGGATAGCCAGCTCCCTTGTTGGGCATAATATAAGAGCCTGCACTTTCGGAAAATCGGGGTCTATCCGCTCCAATAGCGGTATGCCAAAAGCCGCCGTTTTGCCCGTTCCTGTTTGCGATTGCCCTATTACGTCTTTGCCAGCCTGTATTTGTGCTATGCACTGCGATTGTATCGGAGTTGCCTCTTCAAAGCCCATATCTTCAATGGCTCGCAATATTTCTGGCGATAAATTCATTTCTTGAAAATTTTGTTTGTTTGGATTAGTTTGATTCATAAATTCTTCCTTTCTAAATTCACAACTTATATGATAACATATTTTTATGCGGATTTGCAAATTTTTTTTGAGATTGGAAAACACGCACAAAAAAAGGGGGAAACTTTCGTCCCCCCAAAAAAAACCACTAATTCCGCCTATCGTCATCTTCTTTATAAGGCACTTCGTTAAAGCGTTCGCTAGATTCTGGCATAAACAATGCACACAAAATATAAACAACTATCCCAGAGCCGCCAAAAAACACAAACAGCACCCAAGCAATCCGCACTACCGTTGGGTCTAAGCCCAAATACTCGCCCAATCCACCACAAACGCCGCTTATTACTCTATTGTTCGGCGATTTCGTCAATCTTTTCATAATAATTCCCCTTTCGGTTTTCAAATTTCTTTCAAATTTCAAAGAACATAATTATTTTACCACATAAATATATACGCAGCAACTTTTTTATGGTATGATAGAATAAATTATTTTTTTAGGAGGTTCCAAATGTTACAAGATTATCTATCACCACAAAAATCCAATTTCAAGGATTACACCGAACTACGCGCCCACGTAAACAGCACTCGCGGCGTGGCTATTGTTGCGGGAAACATGGTAAGCAACAACCAATCCGCTATTGGCGGCGTTTCTGCACGGGTGTACAAAGGCGGCACTTTTGGCTTTGCCTCGGGCGCGGAATACACCG
>WRKK01000171.1 GCA_009782245.1 Defluviitaleaceae bacterium
CCGCTTGTCCCGTCGGGCTAAATCGGAATGGGGAAACGGGCGACCGACCCGCCTAACGAACGGGCGACCGACCTGCTTGACAAACGGGCGACCGTCCCGCTTGTCCCGTCGGGCTAAATCGGAATGGGAAAACGGGCAACCGACCTGCTTGTCCCGTCGGGCTAAATCGGAATGGGGAAACGGGCGACCGACCCGCTTGACAAACGGGCGACCGAGGACGGTCGCCCCTACAAAAACGCCGACCGTAGGGGCGACCGTCCCCTGCCCGTCCGACAGGCGGGTCGGTCGCCCGTCCGTCTAATCCCAAATGTTTCAATAAAAATGTACGCAGATGGACGGTCGCCCGTTCCGTGGGGTTTGCGATATTTCAATAAAAGCGTACGCAAGGGACGGTTGCCCCTGCCGCCGGCAGGCGGGGGGCAGCGCCCCACGGTTTTGACTTTGACTTTGATATGTAAAGGAAGAAAATATGTTAGATTTAGTTGCAACAGCCGCATTTGGGTTAGAGGCGGTAGTAAAGCGGGAATGTGCCGCATTGGGTTTTTCGGGGATTGCTGTGGCAGATGGACAGATAAATTTTGTGGGTACTGTTGAAGATATTGTTACCGCTAATTTGTGGTTGCGTAGTGCCGATAGGGTTTTGGTGCGTATTTCGCAGTTTACGGCGGTAACTTTTGACGAACTTTTTGAAGGCACAAAAGCGTTGCCATGGTCGGATTGGATACCCAAAAATGGTAAATTTACCGTGCTGGCAAAATCGGTAAAATCGCAGGTTGGCAGTTTGTCGGATATACAAAGTGTCGCAAAAAAGGCGATTGCCGAACAACTTAAACAAGCCCACAAAACGGAAACCTTGCCCGAAACGGGCGCAGAATACACCGTGCAAATCGCTCTGCTAAAAAATACCGTAACCGCAACAATAGACACTACTGGTCTAAAAGCAGGCTTGCACAAACGGGGCTATCGTGCCAGAGCAACCGATGCTCCGCTTAAGGAAACTATGGCGGCGGCACTTGTTTTGCTGTCATATTGGAAACCCAATAGAATACTGCTTGACGGTATGTGCGGCTCGGGGACAATACCAATAGAAACAGCACTAATTGCGAAAAATATCGCACCTGGGCTAAACCGTGGTTTCGCTTGCGAAAATTGGGAGCGAATCCCCCAAAAAATATGGCGCGAGGCCAAAAAAAATGCGTACGCCGCAATTAATACCTTTGTAGAGCCGCTTGTCTTCGGCTCGGATATATCGCAAGCGGCAATAGAATTAGCCCAACACAACGCCGCCGAGGCTGGCGTTGACGACTGCATAATTTTTGAACAAAAACCGCTGGAAAAAATAACCCTGCCAGCCGATTACGGCGTTACAATATGCAACCCGCCTTATGGCGAACGCCTGGGCAAAATAGACGAGATTAACACGCTTTACAAAAATATGGGTGCTGTCTTCAAAAATCCCACCTGGTCGGTTTACGTGCTTACTTCGGACGAATTTTTTGAACAATCGTTCGGCAAAAAAGCAAACGCCAAACGCAAACTGTTTAACGGCAATATAAAGGTGGATTATTACCAATATCACGGCATTCGTCCGCCAAAGGAGTAAAATCCAAAAAATCCAAAAAAATCCAAAAAAATTATTTGACTATTTTGCAAATTTAGTGTAATATTGTCTGCATATGGTATTTAACGCCATAACATTTTAGAGAGGAACGATTTTTATGAATTTGATTATAAAGGAACTAGAGCAAGAACAGATGAAAAAGGAATTGCCCGTATTTAAGGTGGGCGATACTGTTCGTGTACACGGAAAAATTGTTGAGGGTACAAAAGAGCGTATCCAAGTTTTTGAGGGCATTGTTATTAAACGACAAAACGCTGGCGTGCGGGAAACTTTTACCGTGCGTAGGTTATCTTACGGCGTGGGCGTTGAAAAAACATGGCCCCTGCATTCGCCACGTGTGGAAAACGTGGAAGTTGTGCGGCGCGGCGTTGTGCGACGTGCTAAGCTGTTTTACTTGCGCAACCGCATAGGCAAAGCCGCTAAAGTAAAGGAAGAAATATACAAAAAATCGTAGTAAATCGGCATGGCTGCAGTCCGCGCCCATGCCTTTTTTTGAAGGTGGAATTGTGTGCTAACAGAAAATATTAAAAATCCATTTTTGCGCGTTATAGCAATGGGGTTGCTGAAAATCCCTGTTTTGCGGAGTATAACAAGATGGTTGCTGATTAATGTTGAAAAAAGCCAGTTTGTGCGCAACGTGATGGAATGGCTATTGGCTATTTTAACCGCTTTTATTTTGTTTATTATTATTCGTAACTTTGTTTTTAGAGTTGCCGATGTTAATGGACACTCAATGCAGCCAACCCTTACACACGGCGATTTTGTTTTGCTGTCCAGAATAAGATATTGGTTTGACGACCCGCAACACGGCGATATTATTGCGTTCCCCTTTAGAGGAAACCCGTCCGAATACTACATTAAACGAGTAATAGGCGTGCCAGGCGATACGATAGATTTTCGTAATAATCGCTTTATTGTCAACGGCGAAGAAGAAGACTTTGAATTTGCACAGGTTGATACGTTCTCGGGCGGCGATACGGCGTTTCCAATAATAGTAACCGAGGGCGAGGTGTTTGTTTTAGGCGACAACCGCAACGCCAGCAAAGACAGTCGCTACACCGAAGTTGGCTTAGTGCCGAAACAAGAAATGTTGGGCAGGGTAACATTCCGACTATGGCCGTTTGCCCGTATTGGGCTGGTTTCGCCATGAACATACAATGGTACCCAGGTCATATGACCAAAACTAAACGCATGATGCAAGAAAATATCCCGCTGGTGGATATAGTTATCGAACTGCTAGATGCGCGGATTCCGTACAGCAGTAAAAATCCTGCTATAGACGAACTGGCACAGCACAAAAAACGGCTAATTTTGCTGAACAAAGCCGATTTAGCAAACGCCGCCATAACCAAAGATTGGCAAAATTACTATATAGCCAGAGGTTTTACAACGATTTCGCTAAACGCTACCGAAAAAAAAATTGCCAGCCGTCTAGCCGAAACCGTACGCAACATTATGGCGGAAAAAATAGCCAAGGAAAAAAGCCGCGGCCGCCTAACCGTAAACATTAGGGCGATGGTTGTGGGCATACCCAATGTTGGAAAATCAACATTAATAAACCAGCTTTCGGGCGTGGCGGGCAAAAAAGGCACACCAACCACCACGGGCGATAGGCCTGGCGTAACCCGTGGCAAACAATGGATAAAAGTCGCCAAAGATTTTGATTTGCTGGATACCCCTGGTGTGTTATGGCCAAAGTTCGAAGAGCCGCAAGTGGGCGAAAAACTAGCCTTTACAGGTGCAATAAACGATACAATTTTAGATACAGTCGCCCTAGCCGAGCTGTTTATTCAATGGCTGTTACAAGAAAACGCCGATACATTACTGCAACGCTACAAACTGCCAGAAACCGCCGCACAGCTGCCGCACCACGAAATATTAACAATCATCGGCACAAACCGCTCTTTTAAGCTAAAAGGCAACACAATAGATTTAACTCGTACTGCAATAACTGTGTTGGACGAGTTTCGTAGCGGTAAGTTGGGTAGAATAACGTTGGAAAAGCCGTAGAGTTAGAGTAAAAATAAAAGTAAAAGTGAATAAAATTGGGTGTTGTAGTGCAGGTTGGGTGTTGGATTTGTGCTTTTTTTTGGTGGGGTGTTAGTGGTTGAATTTATTAATGTTGGGGTTTAATGGGAAAACGGGCGACCGACCACCTGCGTACACTTTTATTGAACCAGTAGGGATTAGACAGACGGGCGACCGAGGACGGTCGCCCCTACGGTCGGCTCGGTCGCCCGTTCCGTCTGGTTTTGGAATACATAAAATTTCCTCCTAAAATGCTTGCCGTGGGTTTACAGGGCTTTTTATTATAGCACAACCCCCAATAATTTTCCAACTATACTCCCCGCCAAATTTATGTTATAATACCATAAAAACACCCCCAAACCAAGGAGGAAATAACATGAAAAAAATCAACATAGGCCTACTAGGCTACAAATTTATGGGAAAAGCCCATTCTAACGCATACAGCAAGCTGGGTATGTTTTTTGACCTAGATGCTGAACTCGTTAAAAAAGCCGTGTTTGGCAGAGACGAACAGTGGGTTGCCGCCGCCGCCAAAAAGTTCGGCTGGGAAACATACGAAACCAACTGGCAAAAATTTGTCAGCCGCCCAGATTTAGACATAATTGACATAACAGCACCCAGCAACTTTCACAAAGAGGCCGCCATAGCCGCCGCCGAAAACAATAAACACGTGTTCTGCGAAAAACCGCTCGCTCTTAATACAAAAGATGCTCGTGATATTTTAGCGGTCGCCAAAAAACACAACATTAAGCACCAAGTTGGTTTTAACTACCGTTTTGCACCCGCAATACAACTGGCAAAAAAAATAATAGAAGACGGCAAAATAGGGCAAATTTACCACTTTAGAGGAAACTACTTGCAAGATTTTATTGTAGACCCAACTTTTCCGCTAGTTTGGCGGCTAGATAAATCCGTCGCTGGCTCTGGCTCGCATGGCGACCTCGGCGCGCACGTTATCGATTTGGCACGTTACCTGGTGGGCGATTTTAAGCGGGTTATGGGCATACAAAAAACTTTCATAAAAGAACGCCCTATTGTGGAAAAAATGACAGGGCTAAGCGGTAGCGCCGCCGAAACCGCCGAATACGGCACAGTAACCGTTGACGATGCCACTATTTTTATATCCGAATTTGAAAACGGGGCACTCGGCTCGTTCGAGGCTACCCGCTTTGCTCCTGGGCATAAAAACGACCTTTCCTTTGAAATTAACGGTAGCAAAGGCAGCCTACGTTTTGACCTGCTACGCATTAACGAACTAGAATACTTCTCCCGCGACGACGAGCCAGCTTTGCAGGGCTTTAGAAACATTCAGGTTACACAAGATATGCACCCGTACGCCGCAAACTGGTGGCCCGCTGGCCATGTTATCGGCTACGAACATACCTTTGTACACGAATTTTACGAGTTTTTTAACGCCATTATCAACAACACGCCCACCAGCCCCGATTTTTACGATGGCATGAAATGCTGCCAAGTGCTAGAAGCCGTTGAGGCCTCGGTGGAAAATGGCGGGTTTGTTAATGTGGCGGAAATTTAGAACTTGCGATAAAAAAAGCGATAAAAAACGGGCAAACATTCACATTTTGCCCGTTTTTTGTGCATAAAATATATTTTGCACAATTTTAATATTAAACTTGTATGACAAATCCCAAAAAAACCAAAAAAATTGTTTTTTTTGCGGTTAAACTATTGACAACGCAAAAAACCTCTGCTATACTTGTTTTATAGCACTTTAATGTATATGCAGTCAAGGTAGAAAATTTTTGCACACGTCATGTGTGCTGAAAAATTGCAGCTATTCTTCACAGATAAAAACTAAATTTACCTACATTTCTTGATTCGTCATATATATATATATATATATATATATA
>WRKK01000172.1 GCA_009782245.1 Defluviitaleaceae bacterium
GTCGCCCCTACAACAATGCCTCCCGTAGGGGCGACCGTCCTCGGTCGCCCGTTTGTCAGTTCCTAAAGTTTAGCTAACCTTTTCAAACGCAATTTTGCCCTCGGCAAGCGTAACTTTAACTGAATCGCCGTCCTTAAATTCGCCGCTCAAAATTTTTTCGGATAGTTCGTCCTCGATTTTGGTTTGAATCGCCCTTAATAATGGTCGTGCGCCGTACATTTGGTCGTAGCCAGATTCGGCTATGTGTTCGGTTGCCTCGTCATTAAAATCTAGCGTTATGCCGATGTTGTTTAACACACGCTCGGCGGTCTCTTTTAGGCGTAACTCGGTTATTTTCTTGATTGCATCTTTGTCCAGCGGGTGGAAAACGATAATATCGTCAACCCTGTTTATGAACTCTGGGCGGAAAATTTGCTTAACTTCGTCCATTACCGTTGTTTTCATTTCCTCATACGAACGCTCGCTGTCAACCTCGGAAACAAACCCCAATTTTTTGGGGTTGATTATCGAGCGCGAACCCACATTCGAGGTCATTATGATAACGGTATTTTTGAAGTTGATTTTTCTGCCCTGCGCATCCGTTATATGCCCGTCATCAAGCATTTGCAGCAGCACGTTAAAAACATCTGGGTGGGCTTTTTCGATTTCGTCAAAAAGCACGACAGAATACGGCTTGCGGCGGACTTTTTCGCTAAGCTGCCCGCCCTCGTTGTAGCCGATATATCCTGGCGGCGAGCCGATTAACCGTGAAACCGTGTGTTTTTCCATAAATTCCGACATATCTATGCGGATAACGGCGTTTTCGTCTCCGAAAATTATTTCTGCCAACGCACGGCACAGCGACGTTTTGCCCACACCCGTTGGACCCAAAAACATAAACGAGCCAATCGGGCGTTTTGGGTCTTTTAAGCCAATGCGGCCGCGGCGAATCGCTTTTGACAGCGTGGTTACTGCCTGATTTTGCCCAACTATCCGCTGGTGTAGCGTTTCTTCCATTTGCATTAGCCGCTTGGATTCCTCTTCTTGTAGCCGTTTTACTGGAATCCCCGTCCAGGTGGCGACAACGTCTGCAATTTCCTCAAAATCCACAATTAGGTTGTTTTTGGTGTGTTTTTTCTTCCATTCTTCTTTTGCCTGCTCTAATTGCTCTTTTACTGCGTTTTGCTTTTGTTTTAACTCGCCAGCTCTTTCAAACTCTTCCGTCTTTATTGCAGCCTCTTTTTCGGCGTTTAACTCGGCAATTTGGGCTGTCAACTCTTTTATGTTTGGCGGAGCGGTGTATTGCCGCAACCGCACCTTGGAAGATGCCTCGTCCAATAAGTCGATGGCTTTATCGGGCAAAAATCTATCCGAGATATATCTGGTTGACAATTTTACAGCAGCGTCAACCGCATCGGGCGTTATTTGTACGCCGTGATGTGCCTCGTATTTATCACGAATACCGTGCAAAATCGCTATAGCCTCTTCTTCGTTGGGTTCGTCGACGGTTACAGGCTGAAAACGCCGCTCTAGTGCGGTATCTTTTTCAATATGCTTGCGATACTCGTCCAAAGTTGTTGCGCCGATAACCTGCATTTCGCCCCGTGCCAACGCTGGTTTTAGGATATTAGCGGCATCTAAAGCACCCTCCGCGCCGCCCGCGCCGATTATCGTATGCAGTTCGTCAATAAACAAAATTATGTTGCCATTGGACGACATAACCTCCTGCATTACCCGTTTAATGCGTTCTTCAAACTCGCCACGGTACTTTGTACCCGCAACCATATTGGATAAATCTAGCGAGACCAGCCGCTTGCCCCCCAAAATTTCTGGGACATCGCCATCATGGATACGCTGTGCCAAACCCTCGGCAATGGCGGTTTTGCCCACGCCAGGATCGCCCACCAAACACGGGTTGTTTTTTGTGCGGCGGCTTAAAATTTGGATAACCCGCTCAATTTCCTTGTTACGCCCAACAATCGGGTCAAATTTATGGGCAGATTTTGTTAAATCGTTGCTAAATTTGTCCAAAAACGGCGTTTGTGCCTGTGCGGTTTTGAAACTTAGCGGACCCATTGGTTGCGGCATTCCGCTTTTTGTGCCGTTTTCGCCTAGCATTGTCAAAATATCCTCGTAAACCTTGTTGGGGTTTACATTCAGTTCCGATAAAATTTGCATAGCAACGCAATCGGATTCCCGCATTAGAGCAATCAGCAGATGCTCCGTGCCGACATATTTGTTGTTCATGCGAGCCGCCTCTTGTTGGCTGGTTTCAAAAATCCGCTTAGTGCGCGGCGTAAAATCGATTGGGCCGCTTGGCGTGGTTGTGGTGTTTTGCCCCAACAGTTCGTGAATTTGCCCCTCAACCTCTTGGGCAGAGCAGCCTTGGTTCATCAAAGCCTTTGCCGCAACGCCGTCCGTTACGCGCGAAAGCCCCAAAAGTAAATGTTCTGTGCCAACGTAATCATGTCCTATCATAACAGCAACGTGCTGTGCGTTTTCTATGGCTTGTTTCGCTTTTTCTGTTAATGGTCCTTGCATTTTTATCACCTCGTTTTTACTGTATTCAACTTTTCTACTAAAATTTAAGTTTCAAAATCCTCGTCAAACTCTTCTTCCGCTTGCTCTTCCCCAAAAAGATACCGCAAATATTCCGCGCGGGCTTCGTCTTGTTCCAGTTCCGTCAGCTTGGGATCGAACATCTGTAAAATATGCCCAGGGTGCACTTCCGTCATTATGCGGTATATTGTCAACTTCGGTTTGGGCAAATCCAAAATTCCCATGGAATAGCCCAACCGCAATTCTGATAACATATCCATTGCCTCTTTTAGGGAAATTTTTCGGCTGTACCGCAAAATGCCGTATGCACGGTGAATGTTGTTGCTTATGTCCAGTTCGTGTTTTTCTTTCATTTTGCTGCGTAGCCACAACTCTTTATCGATGACGTTTTTGGTTACGCTTTGCAAGCCGTGAATTATGTCCTGCTCCGATTTGCCCAGCGTTACCTGGTTGGATATTTGGAAAATTCCGCCCATCGATTCAGAACCTTCGCCGTAAATGCCACGTATTGCAATCCCGAATTTACTGATTGCCGATAACATATTTTTCAACTGACCCGTTTTGACCAACAGCGGCAAATGCACCATAAAAGACGCGCGCATTCCCGTGCCAACGTTCGTGGGGCAAGCCGTCAAATAGCCGTAATCCTTGTCAAAGGCGAACTCTAGTTTTTCTTCTAGCAGATTGTCCATATTATTGGCAATTTGCCACGATGCGTTTATGTTGTCCGCAGGGCTTACGCTTTGTATGCGAATGTGGTCTTCCTCGTTTAACATTATGCTTAAATTGCCGTCGTCTTGCAGAATAAGCCCGCGCGGCAGGTTATCTTTCATAAATTCACGGCTGATAATGTGCTTTTCGGCGAAAGTTGCGTTGTTTATGTTTCCACGAAAATCGTGCGAAATCATTGAAAATTTGTGCAGCCATTTTTTCGCGCCAGCAAATAAAGCGTTATTCGCTTCAGAAATCATTTCAGTTGCTTGGTCGTTTGTTAATTTTGACCTAAATGGATATTTTTTTATGTTGCGAGCCAATCGCACGCGCGCCGAGATTATCGGGCTGTCGTCCGTTTTTGGGTCGTCATACCAGGTTAGATTCATTATTATCCTCCGTTACTGGTGTTTCTGGGATTTTTTCAGCATTTTCAACATTTTCATCATGCTCCACATATTCCATTAAACGGACTTCGTCGCGCAATTTGGCGGCCTCTTCAAAATTTTCGTCATCGATTGCCTTTTGCATAAGTCCGCGCAAGCGAACAACTTCCCGTTTTTTGAACAAATCACGGCCCGATTTTTGGGGAAATTTTCCCTCGTGCCGAACGCTTGCCTGCACATTTTTCAGAATGGGATTAAGTTCGTGCGTAAACGTTTTGTAGCAGTGAGCACAGCCCAGTTTTCCGCCGCCGTTGCGAAAACTGTCGTATGTCATGCCGCATCGTGGACACGGCTTGTAATTTATAACAATTTTGGGATTACTTTTTTCGACGTTGCCGCCAGTCAAAAACGAGCCAAGCAGCCCATTAAAAAGGGCATCTATCGAGGCGGCTGCATCGATATTTAACGAACAATTTTGACAAAGGTGCATTTCCGTTTTTTCGCCGTTCACAATTTGCTGCATATGAACGGTCGCTTGATTGATGTTGCATTTTTCGCACAACATATTTTTTCCCCCTATGTTGCCGACTCGCCAAAATTCATAAATTTGCTTGAAAGATATTCAAATTTTGGGTGGTCGGTCAAATTTAGTTCCTGTGCTTTTTGGGTTATATTTATTATTTTATACAAATTTTTGGGATTTTGCAAAATATTAATGCTGCCCTCCAGCGAGTTTAGCAACGTGATTATTGCTTTATCGAGCCACTCTTTCGGCAGCAGACCAATGGTTACGGCACTGTCAATGTTCAGCTTGTCGCCCAAATTTCCCACTAAGTACACATTATCTATTTTATCATAATTTAGATTATTTTCCAGCAACAAAATTTCGATGGCGGCGCGAACGCTTGATTTGGCTTGCTGCAACTGCCAAACATCGTCTTTTGTGAACATTATTCCCTCGGCGATTTCTATGTCGTGCGCCAAAATTCCTGCGTGGTTTATCAAGCCGTTTTTCAGCAATTCTGACAAAATGTCAACCGCACCAGCGCCGCAAATTCCAATGGGGTCTTCCCCTTTTATCGTTTTGCAATGGAAACTTTTCTCCTTGCTGTCGTACGAAACTTTTGTTATTGCGCCAGCGATTCCCATTGTGCCGTGCGAGAGGTTACTTGCCTCAAAAGCAGGGCTAATTGCGGTTGACACGCCGATAATCGCCTCGCTGGAAAGCAACGCAACTTCGCCGTTTGCGCCCAAATTTATTAGAATGCTGAAATCTCGTTCAACTTTTGCGTTGGATTTTGCCGTTATATCGGTTGACAAATAAGCCGATATTTGCGGCAGAATAATAACATCGCAAGAGAGCAGTTCTTTGCGGAAGATTTCGCCAAACCGTTGCGTTTGCATATCGATAAATTTTGGCAAAAAAGAAGTTTGCGGCTGCTTGTAAATGCCCATCACAATTTGGATAATGGTGGTATTTCCAGAAAGAATCATAGTGCGGACGATTTCGGCAGGGACAAGCCCCTCGCGGCACACGTGAAAAATACCTTTGCAAATGTCGTCAATCGTGCTACTAGTAAGCGTTGCAAGATCGTTCGGCTCTAGCGTTTTTTTCTCGTTGATAATTTCTGCATAGGATAGCCGATTTTTGTTGGCTAAATCGTAACTAAAGACCGAGCCAGTAGCCAAATCGACCAAAGCAATAGAGATAGTTGCAATGTTTAGATTGACAGCCAAGCCATAAGCAGGTTTATCGGTTGACGTAGCCAATTCGCCGATGTCTTCGGCAATAACAAACATACCGTCCTCGGCTGGCGTTTGGCAAGCCAGTTGCGGAGTGCCGTCTATTGACAGAATACACTTGCCACAAATGCCGTGTCCACCGCAAACGGTTTTAACGAA
>WRKK01000173.1 GCA_009782245.1 Defluviitaleaceae bacterium
ATGTCCACATTCTTTCTAGCATTTTTATTCCTCCGTTTCAAAATCGCAGTTTGCGTGTTTTTTGTTTAGCAAGATTATTATAGCACCCGCACAAATTGCTGTCAAAAACTTTCAGAATTTTCTTGTAATATTTTTTTTAACTGGGCATTTTCTGCTTTTAATCTTTGAGATTCCTCAAGGATAGTCATTTTTTGCTGATGTATTGCCTTTAGTTGGCTATTGTCCGAATTTAACGTTGGTTTGTGGGTGCTTTCGCTTTTTAGTCTTTGGCTTTCCTCGATTAAAGCGGCTTTTTGTAGCAGTAATGCTTTTAGCTTGCGATTTTCCCAGTATAGCGTTATTTTTTGATACGCTAAGAAAAGCAACATAGCAATAAATATAAGGTATATTATAATTGTTATTGTTTCAAATATATCCATATTTTTGAAGATAGACTTTTATCAAGCAGTTATTTACCTTTTTTAAGACCTTTTTGCCTTTTTGGCAAGTTCATTTCATAGTTTAATTTTTGATTTTCAAATCGCAATTTTTCGTTTTCTAGCTGTAGTTTGCCATTTTCTAGCTGTAACTTGTCGTTTTCTAGCTGTAATTTGTCGCTATCTAGTTTCGGTTTGTTGTATTCAAGTTGCGATTTTTTATTTTCTAAAATCAATTTTTCGTTTTCTAATTCAATTTTCTTTTGAGTTAGTCTGCTCAATTTTTTGTTTTCTATTGATTCCATGGTCTTTTGATAGGTAAAAAACGCACCTATTACAGCAACTATCGGAGTTATCCAAGTTTCAATAAAGTCTATCAAATTTTCACTTCCTTTCTAAAAATATTATAGCACATAATGCCAATGGTTGCAAACAAAAAATAGGGGATAAAATTAAATGGGTTGCAAAAAACCGCCCACCAAAGGCGGGCGGCTGTTCAAAATTAGGAGTTGCTTATCTATATAAGTTTCTGTTGTTGGCTAGTTGCGTTGCCAGTCGGCTGGGCGACCAGCTACAATTTCTATATGGTCTACTGGCGACCAGTCGGTTATCTCGTTGCCCTCTAAGTTAATCCAGTTAATATTAAGCCCTGCAAGTGCGGATATGTCCGTTATTTGATTATTGTCCAAATGTACAAACCGCCAAGAATTATCAAGCCCTGCAAGCGGACTTATATCAACTATTTGATTGCTGCTAAGATTTAGGTCTATCAAATTGGTAAGCCCTGCAAGTGGTGTTATGTCAACTATTTGGTTGTGGCTAAGTTCTAATTCTGTTAAGTTGACGAGCCCTGCAAGTGGTGTTATGTCAACTATTTGATTGTTGTGTATGCGAAGCCATTCCAAATTGGTTAGATTTGCAACAGGAGCTATACTGCTTATTTGACCACCTACTAATGTCAAAGCCCTTAAATTCACCAAATTTTCAAATACTGTAATATCGACAGCACCGTCAATACTCGCTTGTGCGGAAAATTGTACCAAATTGGTCATGTATCTTAATTGCCCAAGTTCTTCAGCAAGCAAAGACTCTTCAATGCGAATCCACGGGTGCATTGATTCAAGATTGTTTATAACATGAATCGTAAGCCCAGTCTCCGCTGTACTTACCTGCACCCCTGCTATTGTGATAAACTCTGGTGCGGCGGCTGTTTCCGTTACTTCATTTTCGTCATTTTCGCCATTTTCCCACCAGGGCGTTTCTGTTGACGGAGTTTCAAAATCGGCGGCGGGTTCAGCTGGCGTTGCTGGCGTTGTAGGAACGCCCCAATTATTAGTAATTGCTACCGTTCTGGTTGTGCCGTCCCAGGTTACTGTTCTGCCTAAAAGTGGGCTGCCGTCATTGTTGTGCCGCCCTGTGATTACTGCGGCACGGCTTAATGGGTCAAGTAACGCCGCTATTGGCAACATTGTTGAACCGCCCATTATTTGGGCTGGCACGTCCATTGTGTTAGTTTCGGATACAAGTTCGCCGCTAATATCTTCCCATTCTACGAAAATTTCATTGCTGCCAATCGATAAAAGTGCCATTGGCCAGCCTTGTTCCGACCTAATCGAAACTCCTCCGTTTTGCCCAAGTCCTGCCTCCCAAAATACATTGTACCCCAACCGCTCCAAAACCCGCACAGGAACTAACGTCCTATCATTAACGATAATAGGCTGTTGCCCCTCAAACTGCACGGGAACGCCGTCAATCGTAACGGTTACTCGGCTTGCCAACTGGGCAAATCCGAAATCCAGCAAGCGGCGTGTGTCGCCGTAACGCCCCGCATCGTTGGGGGCGTTCATTACCACCGTGATAAGCCGCCGACCGTCGCGGGTTGCCGTTGCCGCTAGGCAAAATCCCGCCTCACGCGTTGTGCCTGTTCTAAAGCCGTCTGCGCCTGCGTAAAAGTTGCTGCCACTTAATAATTGGTTCGTGTTGTTGACCGTACGTCCCTGAAACTGCATGGTTGCCGCCCCTGTTATCTCCAAAATTTCTGGGTAGCGGGTTATAAATTCTCGTACCAAAATTGCCATGGAATACGCCGTTGTTTGGTGCGGCAATGCTCCGTGGGCGTTGTTGAAGTCGGTTGTCATGCCGATTGCTCTGCCGCTTTCGTTCATGCGGTTGGCGAACGCCGATTCGCTGCCCGAAATATGCTCCGCAAAGGCAACCGCCGCTCCGTTGGAGGACGGCATTAACAGCAACTGCAACAGCGTTCGCACGGAATGGGAAGAGCCTGATGCAAGCGGAAACGGCGCACCCTGCATATTTGCGTCCGCCGAAATACGGGCGGCGTTGGCGCTGATTGTAATCGGCGTTTCCATTGTTAGGTTGCCCGCCGCAATTTCCTCAAACACGACAAAGGCGGTTACGGCTTTCGTCATGCTGGCTGGCACTCGCATTGCGTGAATATCCCGCTGGAACAGGATTTCCCCTGTGTCAAAATCCATTAAAATTGCGGCTTGTGCCGTTACGTGTGGCGGCGTGTTTGCGAAAACATCTCGTGTTGTTGTTAGGTTGGCAATCGGCACAACCGATACCGCTAAAATCACGGCAACTAATGCGATAATATAAAATTTTTTCATGTGTAAATCTCCTTTTGTAGTTAGTTTGTCGGTCTGCCGCGAACATCGCGCACGTGGGCGATTGGCGACCAATCCGTTATACTGTTGCCCGTCAGTTCCACAAATTGCAGATTGGGCAGGGCTTGCAACGGCGTAATATCGGTGATGTTGTTGTGGGCAAGCCATAAGTTTTGCAGTCAAACAAAATTTCAAAAAATCCCTTGACAAGTATAAAACCCTGTTGTATAATGATTTTGTAGGGTTTTGCTGTCGCTTTTGACCTACTAAAAACGACCCTCAAAAAAATTTTTTAGAGAGGATGTTTATTGTGAAAAGAACATCAAAAAACCCTGTTGTGTGTTTTATTTTAGCTTTTGCTATGCTTGTTGCAATGCTGCCAACAAGCCTGTTTGCGGAGGATTTTTTGGCAAATGAAAATTCGTCAGAATACTACTTGCAAGAAGATTACGGGCAAAATGCCATTTTTGACACAGAAACTTTAGAGTACACAATGGAAGAGGTTACTTGGGAAGATATAGTTGGCTCTCTTGAAGAACCAACAGAAGTTATCCTACCCGAAGTTGACCTGCAAATAGAGCAAGACCTGCTATTGGAAGATACAGCAGAAGAGGTTGCTTGGGAAGATATGATTGGTTTGTTTGAAGAGCCAGTAGGAATTATCTTGCCCGAATTTGACCCACTAGAAGAGCAAGGGTTACTCGAAGCCCCCAACGATTTGAGCGTTTTTGACACTTTTGTCGACCCACCTGCCCTTATTGCACCATTTAATCAGCCTGTAGCACCGCTACCAGCAACAATAGAACTAGAGCCAGCGTTAATTGCTCCATTTGCAGATTTAAGTGCAGATTACTTGTTGCAAGAACCCGCCACATACAGCGAAATAGCACCTTTTAACACTAATCCCAACATCGCAATTACAATCACAGACAACCTTTTTGGCTTAAACTTGCAAGATTTAGCTAACCACGAGGAACGTTGGTATAATTTCTCGATACAGCCAAATAGAAAAGTTGTTATTACGATGATGCACAATGGCGGTCTTTACGGCTTGCAACTATTTAGACTAAATGGCAACTCTCTTAACCTTGTAGAGTTCTCATTAACGGCAACAGGCACGGAACGCATTAACTACATATCCTCTAGCGGTGGCGTATACTTTTTAGCCGTTGTGCCTTTAATTCCAGCTACTCCACATTTGTTTAGTTTTAGAGTAGACGTGATTTCAAATTTTGATAGCTTTGAACTCAACGAAACCGCCGCACAAGCACAAAATTTCACTAATTCTATTGCTTTAAGTGCAAATATCGATAATCAGTTTGACCAAGATTGGTATAGGCTTACTGTTACAACTCCTGGTCGGAGAGATATTGCTGTAATTGGTGCACCTATAGGGCATTACGCAATTTTCGTATTTGATAACAACATGAATCAGCTAGTGGGTACTTTTGCTAATGGCATAATAGGCGGAATGCACTTTACCGCAGGTACATACTATATACGTATAAATAGCCACACAGGGCAACACGTTATGAGCAATTATGAATTGATTGTTACCCCTGCCAACCATGGTTTGATAATCTTTAACGGCGAGTTACGCCTTATAAGACCTAGTGAAAGAGTTTGGACGGTCGGTAATACTACCTATATAGTTGGCTTTACTAACGGCAATTTAACAATAAACGGGGAAATTATTAACGTTAGCGGCACATATTACGAACGCCATTTTATAAATGGAAGATTAGCTAGAACCCTTTTAAGTGGCGAACTTAGAATAAGTGTTCGACACGGCTTTAACTTAGTACAGTTTACTGACGGAACAATAGCTATACCTATCGACGTAACAAGCGGATTTTTGCAAGTTTGGGATTCGAGGATTTCGTTGGAAAGTTGGTGGTTTGACACACACCCAAGTGCTATTTTTGCACACCGCACAACGCCTGTTACGCACATAGTAACTTATGTGGCTATATCCACAGGACGTGTACATTCAACTGACCCACAAGTTGGAATGAATCTTTTTGAGGGGGTGGTAACCAATGACTGATTTAACAATAAAAACAACCACAATAGCCACCGCAACCCAAAGCCGAATGATAAACGCCAACAACGGCGAACCTGCAATTAACGTCCAAGAAATCCTACAACCGCAAGAACGCATAACACCATTCATAGCAAACACCGCACAAATTAGAGCCGACACAGAAAGCCAATTTGCCAGTTGGCAACAGGATACGGCGGCGATTGCACTTGCTCAAAAAGTGCAAGCCGCCGAACAACGCTTGATTGAAACTGGTGGATTTGGTGTTTCTGGAACAATTTCTGTTTTTGGCTCTAATCTGATTTTTTCAAGTGTTGAATCTTTCATAGATGCCGTGCAAGCAACGGGCGGAACAAATCTAGGTTTTAACCGTGCATTAACGTGGAACAACGAAGCCGACCGCCGCAAAACTATGTCGGAAATGGCGGACTTTTTTGACCAAGAAATATCTCGAATAAACACCGATTTTGCCCACCTTTCGGACGAACTCCGCA
>WRKK01000174.1 GCA_009782245.1 Defluviitaleaceae bacterium
CCATTTTGGGGCTGTTTTTTGGCGGTACTATTTGGCGGTTTTTTAGTATGTAATCCTCGGTAAAACCTAGATAATCCATTAAAGCATACTGGGGAATCATTGTTCTAGTAGCACCAGTATCCACCATAAAATCAAATGCTGGCATTTTTCTGCCATTAACGTGTGCAATATTGACAGGCACGTATGCCGCACCAGATTCTTTCAATTCTACGTAACTCATATGTACGTACCAAACACTTCATGTAACAAATTGTCGCCAGTTATAATAATTGTATCTGTCCCAGGAAACGTAGGTGAGTCAACACCATGAAGTCCGACAAATTCATAAAATCCATCTGCAAGATATATGGGGACACCCGCTCGTTCAAGCATAACAAGGTCTTCTCCCACAGCAAATCTTGTCAAAACATGGTGGTCGGGGTAAAATTTTCGAATCTGCCAAAAATACATTTTTTTTCCGTCTTTAATAGGTTGTACCATAAGCTATCGCTCCTTTTGTAAAATTTAATACCTCTATTATATCACACATATCACAAATAAAATACAGCTTTTTGGGTTGATTTGGTTTTGTTGCTGAAAGTTGGAATTAATTATTTTCGTCAAGCCTGTAGGCAAACGAGTCGCCGAGGTTGGAAAAATCCTGTTGGCGGGATTTTCGGAACTTCAAGAACATTTTACCAAACGGTACATCATCGCTAATTGCATCAAAATTAAAAGCAAAATTAAAATAGCTTAGTATATCCAAACCAAGCAAATAACCTACATTTGCTGTGTCCGATGATAAAACATAGTTATGCTGTATTTCGTGTCCAAAAATATTCATTCTCGTTATGGGTATTCTGTAGACATTCATGGGTTCGCCGTTTGCCATTTTGGGGCTACTTTTTGGCGGTATTATTTGGCGGTTTTTTAGTATGTAATCCTCGGTAAAACCTAGATAATCCATTAAAGCATATTGGGGAATCATTGTTCTAGTAGCGCCAGTATCCACCATAAAATCAAATACCTGCATTTTTCTGCCATTAACGTGTGCAATATTGACAGGCATATATGCAGCACCAGATTCTTTCAATTCTATGTAACTCATATGAACGGCCCAAACACTTCATGTAACAAATTGTTGCCAGTTATAATAATTGTATTTGTTCCAGAAACTTCAGGTGATTCAACACCATGAAGTCCGACAAATTCATAAAATCCATCTGCAAGATATATGGGAACACCCGCTTGTTCAACTAGAGCAAGGTTTTTTTTTACAGCAACTCTTGTCAAAACATGGTGGTCGGGGTAAAATTCTTGAATCTGCCAAAAGCGCATTTTTTTCCCGTCTTTAATAGGTTGTACCATTGCTATCGCTCCTTTTGTAAAAATTAATACCTCTATTATATCACACAAACCACAAATAAAATACAGCAAAAAAATTTTTCTTGCCACGCCCCAAAAAATAATATATAATATCCAAAAGGGGGTAATTTTATGCTAACAATAGTCGCAACAAGAGTGTTGTTTATGGTAGGGCTTATTTTGGCGATATATGTAATTGCGCGAGCCTTTATGAATAGGGCGTTTCGCAACTTTGGAGAGAGCCGTTTAGCATTGGCAAAAGCCGATGCACTTGCAAATACCGCACGTCGCCGTGATGTTGAGAATATTTTTTATTACACCGCAAACCTTAACGAACTGCCTTTTGAAACTACCGCAACCGAAGAAATTGTTAAACTGCAAAACCGTGTAAAACTCCGTGCCGCCGCACCGATGATACACTTCCACCAAAAATTTACTAACATAGAACTAAAAACCGCTTACGGTGCCGCTAACCTCGAAATGATTGCTCTAAACGAAGAAAATTACAATAAATATATTTACGCCCTGCTAAAATGGGCGGAACATCTGCTTGAAAATGGCTCAGACATTCAGAAAAAAAATGCGTACTTTATATTGGAAAGATGTGTAGATTTGGGCAGCGAACACAAAAAAACTTACGCTCTTTTAGCAGATAAATATGCCGAAAAAGCCGATAAAATCGCCCTCGATAACTTGCTGGAAAAAGTGTCCGCTACATTCTCGGACGACACAATCCGCCAAAATCTCGCAAACTATATTACAGACAAAAGAGGCTCTTTATGAAAAAGAAATCCCTAAATATTGGCATTTTCACAGATACGTACTATCCGCAAATTAACGGCGTTGTAACTTCTATTCTCATGCTAAAAAAAGAGTTGACAAAACTAGGGCATCGGGTGTTTATCTTCACGACAACCGACCCCAATATCACAAAAGCCGATAAATCCGCCGATGTGTTTCGGCTACCTAGCGTAAAACTCTCCTTTTTGCCTACCCACAGAATGGCTGTTATTTATCCGCCGAAACTTATCGTCAAAATGAAAACTTTCAAGCTGGACATAATTCACACGCACACAGAGTTTCCGCTTGGGTTTTTTGGGAAACTGGTTTCTGAAATTTACAATATTCCCATGGTGCATACGTATCACACAATGTACGAGGATTACACGCACTACATTTTGAACGGACATTTATTAACGCCAAAATTTGCCAAAAATTTTAGCCGTTTTTTTTGCAACCGTGCAAAAGTGGTAATTGCCCCCGTGGACAAAGCGTACAATTACCTAAAATCGGTGGGCGTTACACGAGATATTAGGACGATTCCCACGGGGCTGGATTTTGCACCGTTTAGCTCGGATAATTTTTCCGACGAAGATTTAACCCGCGAAAAGCTGGAACTAGGAATCGGCGAAGAAGATGCCGTAATTGTGGCAGTTGGCAGGGTCGCCAAAGAGAAAAGTTTGGACGTTTTGATAAACATGATGCCGCCGCTATTGCAAAGGCTACCGAGCGTAAAATTGCTGATTATCGGCGACGGCCCCGTACGGAACGAGTTGCAACAACTGGCGTTTTCGCTGAACGTGCACAGTAGCGTTATTTTTGCGGGTGCAAAACCTTGGGATACAATCGGCAAATACTACAGCATGGGCGACGTTTTTGCAACAGCGTCAACATCGGAAACGCAGGGCTTGACTTACATAGAGGCAATGGCGGCAAAAGTACCCGTAGTAGTCAAGCGCGACCCCAGTTTTGCGGAACTTGTCCGCCACGGCGAAACGGGATTTTTATTCAACAATGACGAAGATGCCGCAAACATAATGTATTACGCACTAACAAACCATGCAACCGCCGTAAAAGTGGCAACAAAAGCATTCGAATCGATTCAGCCGCTTTCCGCCAAACAGTACGCACTAGATGTTTCCGCTGTTTACGAAAGTTTGGTTGCGGTGGATAAAAAAAATAGAGTGTTGCCGAAGATGCCGAAAATTCCTAAAATGCCGAAAATTCCCCAAGTGGCGAAAATTTTAGGCAAGAACAAATAATTTTAATTTGGAATGGGTAGACGGACAGGGGACGAGGGAACGGGCGACCTGTCTGCCGACAGGCAGGCCGAGGACGGTCGCCCCTACAATAACGCCACGTAGGGGCGACCGTCCCCTGCCCGTCCGGTAGGCGGGTCGGTCGCCCGTCCCCCCTATAAATCGTTTAAGTTTCGCAGTCATATTATCAATAAAAAACCTCCTCCAAAACCAACCCGCAAGCCGCCATAGTTTTACCCGCTTTCGCCCTGTTTTTGCTGGCAATAATCGGCAAAATGTCCGCCGCTGTAAACTTGCCGCAACCTACATAAAACAGCGTTCCTGCGATGATTCGTACCATGTTGTACAAAAAAGCGTTTCCGCTAATTTTTATGGAAATTAGCCTGTTTTGCGAGATTTCCCCAATAATTTCTTCCGCAACTTCGCAAGAAAAAACCGTCCGCACGGTGCTTTTTGCACTAGAGCCGCTGGCACAAAATGCCGCAAAATCAAATGTGCCGACAAAAAAATTGGCGGCTTGCTGCATTTTTGCCACGTCCAATTTTTGTGGGACAAACGCAGCATAGCGGCAAACAAGCGGGTTGCGGACAGGTGCATTGTAAATCTTGTAAACGTACGTCTTGGAAACCGCCCCAAACCTTGCGTTGAAGTCGTCCGCCACGGTTTTTGCCGATTGCACGGCTATATCGCTTGGCAACTGGGAGTTTATCACGGTGGGCAATTTCTCCAGCGGAATGGGCATTTTTGCCAATTCAAAAGTTGCACACTGCCCGTTGGCGTGAACACCCGCATCGGTGCGGCTTGCACCAGATATTGGCACATCTTCCCCAAACAGCCGCCGCAAAGCAAACTCAAGCACACCTTGCACAGATGCCGCATTTTCCTGCCGCTGCCAGCCCGCATAATTTGTGCCGTCATAGGCTATTTTTAGCAAAATTTTCATAAAATCCCCCTCCACCAACATTTTAGCACATTTCCCAGATTTTTCAAACTCAATTTCCCCTTTAGCAAGCACAACTTTATTTACTTTTTCGGCGGCTGTGCTAAACTTGTTTCATGGCAACAGCCAAATTATTTTTATTATTATTTTTACCCTAGGAGGAAAAATTATGTTAAGTATGCACGAAATAGGCTTGAAAATTTCAGCCTTGCGCAAGGAGCGCAACATGACACAAGTGGAACTGGCGGACAAAATTGGCGTAACCTATCAAGCCGTGTCCAGCTGGGAGCGGGGGCTTACAATGCCCGATATTTCCAAACTGCCCGATGTATCGCAGGTTTTGGAGATTAGCATTGACGAATTATTGGGCAACGCCAGACAATCGTCCATTATAAAAAATGTGCTAAGCGGGCAAACGGAGCAGGAAACCGTGAACGCCGACGAATTGGCGGAAATATCGCCAATCTTGAAACCGCAGCAGGTTGACGAGTTGGCAAAAGGAATGGCACAGGCGACATTCAAGCAATTAGCGGAACTTGCCCCATTTCTCGACAGGCGGGTACTGGAAGAATTGGCGGACAAGATAAAAGAGCAGGGCAATTTGGGCGATTTGGGCGATTTGGAAGAAATTGCTCCATTTTTGAGCAGGGAATACATGGACAAAATTATCGCAGAAATAGCGGAAACGCAGGGCTTGGGCAAAATTGAAGACCTTGCCCCGTTTGCAAGCCAACAAATACTAGGAAAACTTGCACTACAGGCTTGCGAGGCGGACAACTTGGCAGATTTAGAAGACATAATGCCATTTTTAAGCCGCAGAGATATTGACATAATAGCCGCTAAAATTGAAAGCACCAAAGGGCTTGCGGCCTTGGAGAATTTTGCACCGTTTATTAGCAAAGATACGCTTATGGATTTTGCAGTTAAAGCCGCAAAAGAGGGCAATTTTGACGATATATCGGACATTGCCCCATTTTTGGATAAGAAATTTTTGGGAGAAATTATTTTGAAAACTTACGATAGCAATTAAGCTAAATGCAGCCCCGTGGGCAAACACCGCCCACGGGGGATTTTTAGTATCATATCTTATGAAAGGGTGGTTTTATAGCGATTTACAGCGGACGAGCGATCGATTTTATAAGTTTTGCACAACAATATAAACTGCAAAAAAAGATATGTACGTTTTGCACAAAAAATAACGAAAATTTAGGCGAAATTTCGTAAATAACCGCTCTTGACACAATATATATATATAT
>WRKK01000175.1 GCA_009782245.1 Defluviitaleaceae bacterium
ACGGTCGCCCGTTTGTCAAGCAGGTCGGTCGCCCGTTCGTTAGGCGGGTCGGTCGCCCGTTTCCCCATTCCGATTTAGCCCGACGGGACAAGCGGGTCGGTTGCCCGTTTCCCCATTCCGATACAAGCTAATTAGTCTCCCCTATCTTTACGGCATTGCCCGAAACAGCGAATGTGCCACACCTGGTGCCCAGTTTGGATCGCCGTTGTGCGTAAATGTTTGCAACACTTGGTAATTAGCACCGTTGTGCAGAACAATATCGCCGATTGTGTATATTGTGCCAACTGTTCCCGAAAATGGTCTGGTTGTTGGTGTTTGCGGTGGTTGCGGTTGTGGTGGTGTTGTTGGTGGTGTTGGCGTTGGTGTTGGTGTTGTCGGCGTTGGCGGTGTTGGTGTTGGTGTTGGCGTTGGTGCTGGCGTTGTCGGCGTTGTTGGTGCTGGCGTTGGCGGCGGCGTTGTTGGTGCGGTTGGTGTTCCGCCGCTAACTTCAACATCTAGCACCTTAAACCAAGAAGTTTCAACATCGGCAACGTCCCAAACGCCTAAAATAATGTGGTAGCCTAGCCTGTCGGCGGGTATTTCTATTGTGTGCGTTGTGTGCTGAACTGGCATTGGTGCTAACCAGCCCTCACCGTCAAACACGTTAAAAGAGCCGAGGTATTCAAAAGCATCTATCGTAAGCGGCTCGTTGGGGTTCCAGCCCTGGTTGGTAATGTAATATCTAAAGCCAAAAGTGCGATGAGCCGCCGTAAAATGCCATGTTAAGTTGTGTTCGCCAACTGTAACGGGCGTACGATGCCAGCGGTCTGCGGTTTGCTCTGCTAGTGCGGGGAATGCGTTTAAGTTCCACGGGCCGCCAGCGGTAATTACTTGGTGTAATTCTAGTCCATTTTGTAGAGCGTTTCGCGGGGCTTCGCCTACACTTTGCGGCTCATATGCCGCCGCGCCTATGTTACTGTTTAACCTGCCGCCATGTGCAGAGCCTAAATAGGCTCTATCGTTAAAAATCCAGCCGTGCGCCAAAACGGTGCTACTGTTCGCAAATGCCAATAAAAACGCCAATGCGAGTGCTGTTCGCAAAAATATTTTTTTTGTGAAAGATTTTCCCAAAATTTTCATATTAAAAATTCCTTTCTAAATTTATTTGATTTGTTTGATTTGTGTGGCTTGTGTGGCTTGTGCGGCATAATGCCAAGCGTAAAATGCGAATTTTTAGCCGACAATTCCCACTTATTATAATAGCACAACAAATAACAAAGTTTCAACAAAAATTTTTTATCTTGCAACTTTATTTGTAATTCATTTGCAAAAGTGATATAATGTTTACAAACGAATGAAACGGAAGTGTGTTACTATGAAAAATAACCTTAATTCAATGCAACAGGCGGCAATTAAGCACATAAAAGGGCCTTTACTTATTTTTGCGGGTGCGGGTTCGGGTAAGACACGGGTTTTAACGCATAGAATAGCCCACCTAATTGAAAAAGGGGTCGATCCTTACAATATTTTAGCAATAACTTTTACTAACAAAGCGGCAAAAGAAATGAAAGAACGCGCCGCAGCTATTGCCGATAATAGCGACCGTTGCTGGATTTCCACTTTTCACTCTGCTTGTGTGCGTATTTTACGAATAGATATTGACAAAATAGGCTATAATACCCGATTTTCTATCTTCGATGCAGCCGATTCTGAACGCCTTATAAAGGACATTTTGGAAGAACTTAACTTGGACACCAAACTGTACCCAGCAAAATACATCGCAAGCGTTATTAGCGGTCAAAAAAACGAACTTAAAACACCAGACGATTTTTACAAAGCGTCCGCTGGCGATTTTAACAAAAGCAATATAGCCGAAGTTTACAATCTCTATCAACAGCGGCTTAAACTAAACAATGCACTAGATTTTGACGACATAATCTTCAACACAGTAGAACTTTTTAAGCAATGCCCCGATGTTTTAGAACGCTACCAAAACCGCTTTTATTACATTATGGTAGACGAATACCAAGATACCAATAACGCCCAATATATGTTAGTTTCTTTGCTTGCCAAAAAATACCAAAATATTTGCGTTGTGGGCGACGATGACCAAAGTATTTACGGCTGGCGGGGTGCTAATATCCAAAATATACTCAACTTTAACAAGGATTTCCCTAAGGCAAAAGTTATAAAGTTGGAGCAAAATTATCGGTCAACAAAAACTATTTTGGGTTCTGCCAACAGCGTTATAAGCAACAATGTAACCCGCAGCGAAAAATCGTTGTGGACGGAAAATATTAGCGGCGAAAAAATAAAAGTATACAAAGCCGAAAATGAACGTGATGAAGCGGCTTTTACAGCGGTAACAATAAAATTGGCAGTGCAAAACGGGGCAAAATACAGCGATTTTGCGGTTTTATACCGCACCAACTCGCAATCTAGGCCTGTGGAAGATAGGTTCGTTATTTCGGATATTCCGTACAGAATATACGGCGGAATCCGCTTTTATGAACGTGCCGAAATTAAAGATTTGCTTTCGTACCTAAAAGCTATCGATAACCCTAGCGATAACATCGCATTAACCCGCATAATAAACGTGCCGCGCCGCAATATCGGCAAAATAACAATCCAAGAAGTGCAGCAATATGCCTACGAAAACGGAATATCCATGTATTACGCCATAAAAGAATCTGACCAAATGCCGAAATTAACGCCGCGGGCAACAGTTTCACTAGAAAAATTTGCAAACCTTTTAGATGGTTTTAGCGATTTTGCCGCCACTAACACCATCACGGCTGTCATAAAAAAAGTTTTGGCAGATACCGATTACATTAAAAGTTTGCAAGATGGCACAGTAGAGGCCGCAAACAAAGTAGAAAACATAAACGAACTACTAACAAAAGCGGTAGAATTTGAAAACGCCAACCCCGAAGAACCAACTTTATCCGCCTTTTTGGCGGAAGTTAGCCTTGTCGCCGATATTGACAACTACGAAGAGCAAGCCGATACGGTTTCTTTAATGACGATGCACAGCGCCAAAGGGCTAGAATTTGCCAACGTTTTTATTGCTGGCTTTGAAGAGGGAATCTTCCCAACATACCGCAGTGCAACAAGCGGCAATTTGGACGACCTAGAAGAAGAACGCCGTTTGTGCTACGTTGGCATAACTAGGGCAAAACAAACTTTGCACCTAACATGGCCAGCAAGCCGCATTAGGCAAGGCAGAGAAATGAACTCGGCGGTAAGCCGCTTTATAAAAGAAATCCCGCAAGATAATTATGAATATGTGTATATGCAGGGCAGATCTACCACCACAAAGCCGCCAATAAGCCCCCGCAAAGCCATCGCCGAAAAGCAAGTTAATCCGTACCGCAAAGAGATTCCCGCACCAAAGAACAAACCGTTTAACTTCAGCGTTGGCGACCGTGTTAGACAAATGCGTTACGGTGCAGGCGAAATAATCGCAATAGATTCCGCTGGTGCAGACTACGAAGTAACAATTAAATTTGACATCGCAGGCGAAAAAAAACTTATGGCAAATTTACTAAAACTTGTCCCAGAAAATTAGCAGGATACGATAAGTAGGAGCAAGTAGGAGCAAATTATGTTTGCTCCTACTTGTTGGGGGTTTTGGGTTTGCCACCAACACAATTTTATAGTATAATTTAGGTAGTACAAAATTTTCAACAATTTCCAACAATTTCCAAAAACAGAAAGGGTAAAAAATTATGAACCAAACACACGATTCTAATGTAATAACAAGAAATTATTTTGACTCGCTGCTGCTAGAGATGCGGCATTTTGACGCTGTTATTCCCGATACAAGTTTTACGCTATTTGGCGAGACGTTCAAAACGCCGATAATGATGGCGGCGTTGTCCCATTTGAATAAATGCCACCCCGCAGGGCTGGAAGAAATGGCGCGCGGGGCTTTAGCGGCTGGCTCGGTTATGTGGTCGGGAATGGGCGAAGACGAGGAAATAGAACGCATTTGCAAAACGGGTGCAAAAACAATAAAAATTGTTAAGCCCCATTTGGATAACGCCGAAGTTATCCGCGAACTAACTTTTGCGGAAAAAATGGGCTGCATTGCCGTTGGCGTTGACGTTGACCACGCTTTTAACGGAAACGGCGAATACGACAATATTTTTGGCACAGTTCCTCTGGCTGGCAAAAGCACGGAAGAACTGGCAAGTTTTGTAAAAGCAACAAAACTACCGTTCATAATAAAAGGCGTTTTAAGCGTACAAGATGCCAAAAAATGCCTGCAAATAGGGGTTTCTGGAATAGTAGTTTCGCACCATCACGGAATTATGAATTACGCCGTGCCGCCGCTTATGATTTTGCCAGAAATTGTCAAAGCCGTTGCAGGAAAAATGGCTATTTTTGTAGATTGCGGCATTGAAAGCGGCATGGACGCTTACAAAGCCATGGCACTAGGTGCAACAGCAGTTTCGGTAGGCCGCGCAATGATGGGCCCGCTCACCGACGGCGCCGCACCAGCCGTAACCAAAAAAATAAACGAAATGACCGCCCAACTAGCAGGTGCAATGGCAAGAACAGCCGTACCAAATTTAGCTAATATGGACTCTAGCGTTGTTTGGCGACTGTAAAATCTAAAACCGTGGGACTCCGCCCCACACCCCGCAAGGGCGCTGCCCCTTGACCCCGCAAGGAGCGCGCCCCTTGACCCGCTAATATTTTAATGGTTTTTCGTATCAATTTGGCGAGATTAGGGTGCTGTTCGCCATTGTAAAATACAACCAAAACAAGGATAAAAAAAATGAGAATAAGAAAAAAGCCATGGGCAAAAAAGGAATTGGCGGAAAACCCGTATATATTGCGAAATTCCGAGCAGTATGCACTAAAATTTGCCGATTATTTTAACAACGACCAGCCTATCCACCTGGAATTAGGCTGCGGAAAAGGGCATTTTATAGTTGCCACCGCTAAAAATAACCCGCAAATAAACCACATAGCCGTAGAACGTGAGCCAACGGTTTTGGCAATGGCGGCAAGGTTAGCAAAATCGGAAGCAAACACAACTGCTCCGCTGGTGTTTGTTGAACTAGATGCCGCAAAATTGTGCGATTATTTTAACCCGCACGAAGTAAGCCGATTATACATTAATTTTTGCGACCCTTGGCCACGCAGAAAAAAATGGGCAAAGCGGCGTTTAACCCACGCAAATTTTTTGAAAATATACGAAACCCTGCAAATTCCAGAAATTTTCTTTAAGACGGACAACCGCATTCTGTTCGAATTTTCCATAAACCAGTTTTCGGAATGCGGCTGGATAATGCGGAACATATCGCTAGATTTACACAAAAGCGATTATCCCGATAATATTATGACGGAATACGAAGAAAAATTTTCGCCACTAGGCCCGATTTATAGGTTAGAGGCGTATAAGTAACGCAAACAAGGGCAAATTTGACGTTTGCCCTTGTTTGCTATTTTGAAATATCCCCAAAAAAGCTGAATAAAACACACTCATTCAACATTAACAAAACTTAGCGGGTCACCTGCCCGCTGGCAGGCGGGAGGGGCGTGCTCCTTGCGGGGTCCAGGGGCAGCCTGCCCGCTGGCAGGCGGGCGCCCCTGGCGGG
>WRKK01000176.1 GCA_009782245.1 Defluviitaleaceae bacterium
CTACAATATGCGTCCCCGCCCACCTGACGGCGGTCAGGTAGGGGCGACCGTCCTCGGTCGCCCGTCCCCCCTACAAATTGTTTAAGTTAATAACAGTAGGATAACCGCATTTTTTGTTAAGTTGGTTTACTATATTAAATCAGGGCTGCTGCGGATACATTCTGCAACAGCCTTTTTTGCTGGATTGGCTTGCTGACAATGCAAAAGCAATAAAATATTATCTTGCAAAATTATTAAAATATTAACTTGCAAATTAAACCATTTTGCTGTAAAATTTTTATAGAGATTAAGTGCAGGGGCAATCTGCAAATTAGGTTAATAAAATTGTCTTAGATTAACAAGGAGGATATTAGCAAATGGATCTTAGCAGTATTTTTTCGGATTTAGATAAATTTGGCTTGGCAGAGGTGGCAGCAAAACAGGAACCAATATTTAAGCCACCGCAAGACAAAAAAAGACCAACTGAAGAAAAGAAAGTGCAATTTGACATACATGATTACGTATTTGAAAAGAAGTTTACTTGCCCCGTGTGCCAATGTATAACAAACGGCACGGTTGTAAGGGAAAAAAAGACAAAAATAGAAATAGTTGAGTTTGACCTACATATAAAATGCACCCCGATAGATCCAATATATTACGATATAGTTGTGTGTCTGCAATGTGGATATAGTGCAGTAAAAAGCACTTTTGACCACTTTTTGCCAGAAAAGCAAGCGGAGCGTATAATAAAAAACATCAGTCCCAACTTCAAAAATGTAGATTACCCCACAGAACTTACGCTAGAAATGGCTTTAGAGCGGTACAAACTGGCGTTGCTTAGTTCCATGGTAAAACAGGCAAAAGAGGGCGAAAAGGCGTATTTGTGCATGAAACTAACCTGGCTTTACCGAATAAAAACCGATAATGAGAACATGAAAAAATTTGCCGCACTAGCCATTGCGGGCTTTCAAAACGCCTTGGCAAAGGAAAGTCTGCCAATAATGGGGCTTTCGGACAACACGATATTTTATGTGATGTCGGCGTTTCATAAACTGCTAGAGGATTATGATTCGGCGTTGCGGCTGTTGTCAAACGTTGTAGTGTCAAAAACGGCAACCGACCGCCTTAAAGATAAAGCAAGAGATTTGAAAACAGAAATTATTACCCTTAAAAGCATTAATTCTCCCGTTGCAAGCACGGCTTGATATGGCAATTTGTTTTTGTTTGCTGACCTGTCTGGTAGGCGAGTTGGATAATGTGGGGGCGGTTGACCACCTGCGTACATTTAGGCTAAATCGGAATGGGCAAACGGGCGGATATTATCCCAATGTCATTAACGTTGCAGGGGAACAACGGGCGACCGAGGACGGTCGACCGTCCTTGGTCGCCCGTTGTTCTCAAAAATAGCGAGCGGATAATATCCCATAAGCACCAACTTAACAAAAAAGTTCACAAATATCAACAAATCGGTTAAAATTGAATTAACGAAAAACAACAACCGAGGATGATACCTGTGAACAAAATAAATTTTACCGAAAAATTGAAAAAAAGTCAAGATATAAATGCCGAAGTGCAAAAATTAATAAAAAGCCTGCCCTGTCTGCCCTGCCCGCAGCAGGCGGGCAGGGCAGACAGGGCAGGCGACACAATTAGCATGACCGACCAAGCATAGCAGAAAAAAATTGTGCGTTGCGAGCCTTGGTTGTCGCATTTACTATGCGAAATAATGCCAAAAATTCCATTAAAACGCAAAAAATCTTCAATGACTAGATACAGCATTTGGTCAACCAGTATGTTTATGTTTCAACGTCTAAAAGCTACATTTAGTAGCGTAGCCTTAGCCATTCTTCCTTCCAATTGTGATGATGCTTTGTTTTATCTGCTAAAACGTTCTGTTTGTAGGGAGAAAATTTCTTAGGTTGGTGCTTATGGTATAATGTCCGCCCCTACGCTTTTGGCAAAAATTTTCAAATGCTGATTCGCATATATAATACCAATATTGCAAATTTTTGAGGTGTAATAAGTGCCGTTTAACTAATCAGTCCTTTCTCTTGCAAGACTTCCGTAACATAGTCGTCCGTCAAGGATAGTTCTTCAGCTATTTCTTGTATCGTCATTTTTAGTCGCTTATAAAGAAAACGTACCTTTTCTTTGATTATGGATTGTTCAAAATCTTTTTCAAAAGCCGCTTGTTCCCGTTTCTCTAAAAAACTCATGCCTCCGCCTAAAACTTCTGCAATATATTCGTCCGCCAAAGACATTTTTTTGGCAATTTTTACTATTGGCATTTTTAGCAACGTATGAAGAGTGCGTATTTCGCATTTAATCATACGCTTTTCTCTTTGTTCTTCGCTATCGGATAGATTTAATTTTTCCAAAAAAGTCAGGGTGTTGTCTACTTCAATCAGCCCTTTTTCTTGTAGGACTTCTGTAACATAGTCGTCCGTTAGGGATAGTTCTTCGGCTATTTCTTGTATCGTCATTTTTAGCCGTGTATAAAGTAGTTCAATTTTACCCTTAATTACACCACGTATCTCCGCAAAATACTCCCGCTCCTCCAAAAAACTCATAACACCATTTACCCAATTAACCCTTCTTCCTGTAGGACTTCTGTAACATAGTCGTCCGTCAGCGATAATTCTTCGGCTATTTCTTTTATCGTCATTTTTAGTCGCTTATAAAGTGTGTGTATTTCGCCTTCGATTTTGCCTTCAATTTTACCTTCGATTTTACCTTCAATTTTACCCTCTAACTTAACAAAATACTCCCGTTCCTCCCAAAAACTCATAATATCTTTCACCTCCTTATCTTCCCGAAACTCCTCAAAACGCTCATTAAAGAAAGCAATTATCTCGCTTACTTCCTCTATATCGGATTCACTTCTCTGACCCAACAAATATTGGGCTAACTCTCGTGCGGCGGGCGTTATGCCGCTTTCGGCAATTCTGCTTAAATCCACAAACATCATTTTGGGCTGAATGGGATAAAGTTCCCCAGTAAACACGCTGGATATTGCATAAACATTGATGTTTCGCCCGTTGAGAACCTCTTCCTGCGTTTCGGCTAAAAACCAAATTTGGTCGGTTTCTTCTTGGTTGTTCCACGTTATTCCCAAAATAAAGTAGTCAAACGCCCTTTTTATCACATTCGCCTTTTTGTTGATTTGATTTTGAAGTTCAATAAACGCTCGCCGTTTTCGGCTGGTCAATTTTAAGTCCTGCGTGCGGGGCGCGCCTTTTTTTTCCTTTGATATTATGTAGGCGTATTGCGTTTCAACGGAAACTTCGCCCTCAATTTTGGGCATATGGGCGAAAGTCCCCTCCATAAATTTTAACTCTATTATAAAAATGTTCGTTGCCATTGCCAGAATGTCGCCGCCCGTGTTGTCCCTGAAAGCGTATTGCAAAAATATATCGTACATCGGGCTTATATATATAACCTTTTGGTTGTTTAACACCATGCTACCCAAATATTGGGTTTTGCTACTGTTTTTGCTCACTTTTTTCACCTCTTCTATGATTTATTTTACCATTTTTGTTTTTGAAATGCAAATTTTTTTGAAAATGCTCGCCAAAAAAATTGACGACCGCAAAAATATACTAGTCGTCAAAATTTAATCTAACAAAAAATTGCGGGTGTGGGTGTTGAATTTAGTCCTGTGGACTGAAGATACACAGTTTTAATATTTCAACCCCCGCGCAATATCCGCATCTGCTTGCATCTGCTGTTGCAATTCAGTTATACCGCTGAATGTAGTCTCTGGGCGGATAAACTCGTAAAATTCTACTATTAGTTGCTTGCCGTAAATATCTTGGTCGAAGTTAAAAATATGGGTTTCCACTTTGCAGTTGGTTTCGCTGGTAACTGTGGGGTTTGTGCCTATGTTGGTTATGGCGTTTAGCCGCTTGCCGTCCAATAATACTTGCGTTACATATACGCCGTTGGGCGGCAAAAATTTATCTGGCGGCGGCATTATGTTTGCGGTAGGAAACCCGATTGTGCGGCCTAATTGCCGCCCTTTTGTTACCGTTCCCATTACCAAAAATGGGCTTGCCAAAATTTTGTTAGCCTGCCTAATTTGCGATTGTGCCAAATAGCGCCTTATCTGCGAAGTGCTGATTTTTTCGCTGTCGTCCGCCAATTTTACTATCGGCACTACCACTATTTGCATATCCAACTTGGCAGATAACCCGCTTAATAACTCGGCATTGCCAGCCCTGTCTTGCCCAAACCGAAACTCCTCGCCAACAATTAACGTTTTGCAACTAAATTGTTCCTTTATAATACTGCAAAACGCCGCTGGCGATAACTGCGCAACCGAACTATCAAAAGTGTACGGAATGCTATAATCTAGCCCATAATTTGCCAATAATAAATTGTACTCTTCCTTGCTAAACAGCGATTTATAGCCGCTGTCGTATAAAATTTTTATGGGATTAGGAACAAAATGCAACACGCAAGATTTTAACCCATAATTTTTGGCATATTCTACAGTTGTAGTAATTAGGTGCACGTGCCCCTTGTGTAAAGCCTCAAATTTGCCTATTGCTATTACTGTTTCCTTTTGGGAGCTAACTATTGCTTGCATAAATCATTACCTCTGGGTATAAAAAGCCATTTTTTATTTTGTACAAGCCGATAGGCTCGTCTTTTTTGGTACAAATCCAGCAAAACGGATAAAGCGGGGATTGTTGAAATTGCTGGAGTTGCGATAAAGCGGGGCTGTCCGTTTTTTGGGGGGCGAGTGCCGCAAACTCTATTGCCGCACCGTTTAGCAGACTTTTTGGCGGATTTTCGCAAATAATTTGCGTTGCAGAAAACGCTTTTGTTATGGGCGTTAAAAATTTGCTATATTCGGCGGCTTGTGCCATTTTTTCTATTTGGGATAAGCGGAACGCCGTTTCTAGCGTAAAGCCGCCCGTTTTTGTGCGGGTTAAATTTCCCATGCAAGCGCCGCAACCTAGTTTTTTGCCAATATCGGCACACAAACTGCGGATATACGTACCTTTGCCGCATTCTACCTCAATCGTGAAAACCCCGTTAGCATTTTTGTCAAATTCAACTATTTTTATGTTAAAAATTTCAACTTTGCGTGGTGGGCGTTTTATGTTTTCGCCTGTTTCGCCTTTACGAGCCAGTTTATACAGGCGTTCGCCGTTCACTTTAATGGCAGAATACATCGGCGGAACTTGCATATACCCGCCCACAAAACTCTGCACAGCCGCCAAAATTTCCGTATCGGTGGCGGTTACTGGGCTAGAAGTCTGCACTTTGCCCCAATTATCGTCCGTGTCAGTTGTCATGCCCAAAATTACCTCTGCAACGTAAGTTTTATTCTCGGACATCACAAAATCCGCCAACTTAGTTGCCCGTCCAACACAAACAGGCAAAACGCCCTCCGCTTGCGGGTCCAGCGTACCCGTATGCCCAACCTTTTTAGTACGCAAAATCCGCCGCAAAACCGCCACCACATCATGCGAAGTGTACCCTTTTTCTTTGTAAACATTTATCACGCCAATCAAAACAAAACTCCTTTTTCAAAACGCATATTGAAATATTGTAAACCAGACGGGGACGGGCGACCGAGGACGGTCGCCCCTACGGTGGCGTTGTTGTAGGGGCGAACGTCCCCGTTCGCCCGTTTACCCGTTCCGCAGACGGGCAGAGCCCCACGG
>WRKK01000177.1 GCA_009782245.1 Defluviitaleaceae bacterium
GACCGAGGACGGTCGCCCCTACAATATGCGTCTCCGCCCGCCTGACGGCGGTCAGGTAGGGGCGACCGTCCTCGGTCGCCCGTCCCCCTATAAATCGTTTAAGTTAATGATAGTAGGCTTTGCCCCACGGTTTTGAAGTTATTTGGGTGTAATTAAAGCAATAAGTCTACCATGTCTGCGTTGGCGGCGGGAATATCGGCGATTGTGCCTGTTTGACCAGCTATGTCAAAAGTGGCGGCTGGCGGCATTCCCACGGTGGTAAGCGGGAAAATGTTGGGGTCTAGCCCGCCTTTTTCGGCTGGTAGCAAAAAATCACGCCTAATAGCGATGGAAACTGTTTGTAAATCACGTCTTCTGCGGCGGCGTGCCTCTTCTCGTTGCAGACGTAAAAGCTCGTCTCGTTCTTCCTCTCGGCGGTTTCTTTCGGCACGGGCTTTTTCGATTTTTTCCTCTTCCTCTGCCCGTTTGCGCCGTCTTATTTGGCGGATTGTTTTGTCAACCCTATCTAACTGCATTTGCACGTTGCGGGATAGCGATTGCTTTATTTCGCTCTCTAAATCTGATGCCATTATTTCGCCAATTTTCGCAAATAGTTGTCTGCGTACACGTGCCGCGCGTCCCAAAGAATCCGTGTTGCTTAGGCGGACAGTACCCTCTACAGGTCTTCGTCTTCTACGCATTTGTTGGTTGCGTTCGCTGGCTTTGTTGTGGGCTTCTGCTAACAATGCAGTTTTCTCGTCAGCGGCTTTTATCGCAATGCTTTTTTCCGATTTTATGGTCGTCATGCCCATTTTGTTCTTCCCCTTTTTTTACTTTTTATAGTTTCCCCAAGATTGCCAATTTTTATCTGTTAAGACTAACGTACCTGTTGCCGTGGCGGACAAGTCTGCCAGGTTCTAGTTCAACGCCAGAATAGTACATAAGTTCTGATACTGTAACTAGTTGAAAGCCCTGTGCCAACAGTTCTGGAACAAGCAACTCCACCGCCGCAACGGTGCTTGCGTACAAATCGTGCAATAGTATTATGTCCGCATGGGAAACCGTAGCCATAACGGAATTGTATATAATTTCTGCGTTGCGATATTTCCAATCCTCGGGGTCTATCGACCAGTTGAACATATAAAAATCCAGTTCTCGGGCGACTTCTAATATAGTGTTGTTTATTCTGCCGTAAGTTGGGCGGAAACTGTGCGGATACACGCCCGTTACACTTTCTATTATAGCCGCGGTATCTTGCAGTTGCCGCCGAACCGCATCTGCCGAAAGCCGAGTTAAATCGCTGTGGTCCCACGAATGCCCCAATATATCAGAGCCTAAATAAGCGGCTCGGCGCACGGTATCTCGGTAGGCGTTTACTCGGTTGCCTACCACAAAAAAAGTAGCGGGAACTTCATAGCGTTCTAAAATATCCAATATTTGTGCTGTGTAAATACTTGGACCGTCGTCAAAAGTTATTGCCACCATTGGCAACGAGGCATCTATTCCGATTATGGGCGGCACAACGATAATTCCCGTGTTAATGTGCAACGCAAAATAAATTTTTTCGTACGGGATAGTAACTTCGGTTATGTCGGTTACGATTTTAATGCCGTCGTTGCTTATTGCAATATTTTCTAGCCACGTTTTGTCCACCGTTTCCAAAAAAGTACCCATTGTTGGGTTGCTTGCGAGCATTTGCTGGGTTATAAGCGGCAATATTTGCTCCGCCTGGTAATAATCCACAATATCCCACGTTTCCAAAAAAATCTCGTTTACTAAATCCAAGTTAAATGTTTTTAGGATATTGGTTCGGGTGCTGTTAATGTCCAAGATACCCCGCAAAACAATGCTTGCATAGTTGTCAAAAAGGTAGGAATCGAATTGTATATCCAATGTACCCGTTGTGGTGTTGTCCGTTTCCCGCAGGAAATTTAGGTCGTTTATTGCCTCTTGATAAATGGCGTGAATCCACGCAAAAATGGGGACATCGGCAAAATTATTTGCAATGGGAAACGCTATGTGGGCAAACAGCGGCCCGTTAGGATTACTTATTATGTAAGCCGAGCCGTATTGCATTGTAGAACGGCGAATAAAAGGCGTAAAACTACTGCTTGCAACGGCGGCTTGTTCGTGAACTGGATAATAGGCATCTGCACTTGCAAAACCATTATAAGACACCAACACAACCAGCAACACAACCGCAACAGCCGTCCCCAACGAAATTAACAATGTTTTTTTCATTTTTTTGCCCCCCATTTTTTTGGAAATTTTTAGACCAAGTTCAAAACCGTGGACTCTGCCCCTGGACCCCGCAAGGGACTTCGCTCCCTTTGCGCACACTTTTATTGAAATATCGCAAACCCAACGGAACGGGCGACCGAGGACGGTCGCCCGTTTTCCCATTCCAATTTAGCCTAAGTGTACGTAGGTGGAACTTCGTCCCCTTAGAACTTATTATTATTCTAGCACAATATCACAAAAAATGCAACGTAAAAATTTACAATAAATACAATGCAACAATTAAAAAATATGCCAATTTTTTTGCCGATTATGCGATTTTTTTGTGCATTTTTACGGTTGGTTGGTTTGCCAAACGCCTGTACGCCGCAAAATTATGGCTGCAATGCCCACTATAAAGGCAACGGCGGCTAATGCTTGGCTTATTGGCAATGTGCCTAAAGTTAATTGGTCGGTACGCAAACTTTCTATGAAAAACCTTATCAAGCCGTAGCCAGCTAAATAAAGCCAAAAAATTTCGCCGCCAAAGTTTTTGCGTGGACGATACGCCGTCAGCAAAGCGAAAATTATCAAGCTGCCGATAGATTCATACAAAAAAGTTGGGTGCACCTGAATAAATTCAACAGTAGGATAGCCGTCAAACGGGGAAAACGGGTGGTTTGGATAAAATGTAAACAAGTTATCCAAAATATCTTGTGTAAGCGGCATACCCGTTTGTGTGCGGTTTATTCGCATTGCCAAAAAATTATCGGTAAAATTGCCAAAGGCCTCTCGGTTTACAAAGTTGCCCCAACGCCCGATTGCTTGCCCTAATGCAAAAGATGGTGCACAAGTGTCTAAAATTAGCCATATGTCTAGCTTGCGGATTTTTGTGAACAGGTAAACAGCCAAAATAGAAGTTATAATTCCGCCAAAAATAGCCAACCCGCCCTCGCGGATTCCTGTTATTATTCTAATGGGGTCTTGGCTGTATATTTCCCAGTTCATGGCTACAAAAAACAGCCTAAGCCCAATTAATGCCGAGGGCAAGCCAACTAACAGCAAATCCATGTACATTTCCTGCGATTGCCCCGAACGCTTTGCTTCGATTTTGGCGGTAATCAACCCCGCCAAAACGCCCAACATAATAAAAAGTGCATACCAATATATCCCAATACCAAATATGCTAAATGCTATCCTGCTAACGTCGTATAGCCTAATGCCTAAATGTGGAAACCAAATGTCTGGTGCCAAAAAATCACTCCTCTCTCACTCTCTCATTTTGTACTTTATTCCAATTTCCAACCATTATACATTAAAAGCCAAAAAATCGCAATAAAAATTTTAGTAACAAAAGTTTAATTTTTTAGACTATTGCCAAACAAGATTTTTTACGGTATAATAAAATTGACTGTTGATTTATTAGGTTACAAAAAAAGTTGAGGCAAGGGGTTAATTAATGAGAGAATTAGCAATAGATTTAGGCACTACAAACACCATAATTTTAGAAAAAGGCAGCGGCATTTTATTAGACGAGCCGTCCGTGATAGCCATAAACGCAACCACCAAAGAACTTGTAGAAATAGGTGCAGAGGCTGAAGACATGATAAGCCGTGTGCACGGCAATATAAACGCATTGCACCCCATTAAAAACGGCGTTATTACCGATTTTGAAAACACTAATATTATGCTAAAACATTTTATGGTTAAAGCTAAAGTAGCCGCTAAATTTACCAACCGCCCGCGCGTTTTGCTGGCAATACCAACAGAGGTATCTAGGGTGGAAAAGCTGGCTGTGGTGCAAATATTACGTGCCGTAGGCGTTAAAAGACGGGATATTTTCCTTATAAATAAAGCAAAAGCGACCGCGCTAAGCGAAAAATTACCAATAGAAAAGCCGCAAGGCTGCATGATAGTTGATATTGGCGGCGGCACAACCGAAACGCTGATAATGTCCATGAACGAGACAGTTTCGGGAAAATCCGTGCCAATAGCTGGCGATGAACTAGATACCGCTATTGTCAACTACATAAAAAAACAGTATAATACCGCTATAGCAGATTATTCCGCCGAAGCTATTAAAATTGAACTGGGCTGTGCCTTTCAAAACGATTCCAAAAAAACTTACGAGGTTAAAGGGCTAGATTTAACCAGCAACGCCACTAACACCCTAACAATAACAGCCAACGAAGTAGCAACCGCAATAGAAGAACCAATAAAAGACATAATAGATTCCATTAAACGTGCATTAGAAAAAACGCCGCCCGAACTAGCCGCAGATATAATGCAAATGGGCATAATACTAACTGGCGGCGGCTCGCTGCTAAAAGGGCTAAGCCGACTAATCGCCGAAGAAATAGGCGTTGAAATAAAAACGGTTGACAAACCGCTAAACTCTGTAATTAACGGCATGGCTTTAGTTTTGGACGATTTTGCTAATATGCAGCATTTATTAACCGCCATAGAATAGCCGTAGAATAAATAAATATAATAACCGTCAAAATAAAACCACTAAAATAAGGGGAAATTTTATGGATTTACTGTACAAATATAAACGGGCTTTTTTGCTAGTTGGTATGGGAATTTGCGTTGTTGCTATGATAATAACGCTAAACCCAGAATATCGCCCAGGGCTTGTTGTTAGGTCGCTGGCAATGCTAATTACGCCGCTGCAAAGTGCCGCAACTTCCGCCACAAACTGGGTTTCCTCACGGTTTGCTATTCTAATAGAAATGGATAGCCTACAACAAGAAAACACCCGACTGCGTGAACAAATCGGCTGGCTGGAAATAGAAAACCAACGTTTGCAACTGGCTGGCGAAGAAAACAGGCATCTTTTGGAACTGGTGGATATTCGGGAAAGATATGCCGAACTGCCAACAATAGGTGCAAGGATTATTAGCCACGATCACAGCGGTTGGTACTCCAGTTTTAGCATCGACAGGGGCACTCGCGACGGAATAGAGCCAAACATGGTAGTTTTAGGGCCTGGCGGATTGGTTGGCGTTGTAAACCAAGCATTTACGACCCATTCGCAAGTTTTTTCTATAATAGACGACCGCACTATTGTAGCCGTGCAAAGCGTCCGCACCCAAGATGAAGGCATGGTGCGCGGCGATAGCACTCTCATGGGCAACGGGCTTATCCGCATGGATCACATAAGCTACGCCGCCCAAATAATGATGGGCGACGAACTTATAACTTCAACGCTAAGTGCACTATTCCCGCCAGGCATCATAGTAGGAACTGTGGTTGACATACAACCCACCCCAGACGGCTTAGCACAATTCGCCATAGTAAGCCCCGCCGCCAACGTTATGCAGCTTGAAAGCGTTTTGGTTGTTACACAATCAATATCAACAACCGAAAATTATGACGAGTAGCTAAACCCCGCCAGACGGGTAAACGGGCGACCGAGGACGGTCGCCCCTACGGTGGCGGGTCGGTCGCCCGTTTGCCCCCCAACCAATC
>WRKK01000178.1 GCA_009782245.1 Defluviitaleaceae bacterium
CCCGTCCGACAGGCGGGTCGGTCGCCCGTTCCCCCAACAACGTCGCCCCTTGCAACAACGCTGCTAAAAATCCCACAACAACGTCGCCCCTTGCAACAATGCCGCTAAAAATCCCACAACAACGCCACCCCTGCAACAACGCCGCTAAAAATCCCACAACAACGCCGCCCCTGCAACAACGCCGCTAAAAATCCCCCAACAACGCCGCCCCTGTAACAACGCCGCTAAAAATCTCACAACAACGCCCGTTCTCACAACAACGCCGCTAAAAATCCCACAACACACCGTCCCCCACAACAACACCGCTAAAAATTCTACAGCCAAAAAAAATTTTTTTGCTTTACTCTCCAAAAAGTGTTATAATGTTATACGCTCAAAAAAATCTTTAATCCGAAATCAGCATAAATATTTTAGAACAATATTTTTAGAAGGGAGCCTAAATTATGTCTTGTGAAGAATTATACCAAAAATTAGTAGCTAATATAAACAAATATCACCCAAATACACGGCTAGATGTAGTAAATCGTGCCCACCAACTAGCAAACGATGCCCATGTTGGCCAGATGCGAAAATCGGGCGAGCCGTACATTATACACCCGCTATGGGTTGCCAATATTTTGGCGGAACTTCGGCTTGATACCGAAACTATCGTTGCCGCCCTGCTGCACGATGTTGTTGAAGATACCCACTACACCATAGAAGATATTGCCATGCAGTTTGGCGACGAAGTTGCATTGCTGGTGGACGGCGTTACAAAGTTACAAAAATTCCAATATACATCAAAATCGGACGAACTAGCCGAAAATTACCGTAAAATGTTTTTTGCAATGTCCAAAGATATACGGGTAATAATTATTAAAATTGCCGACAGATTGCACAATATGCGAACTTTACAACATCAATCCGAGGCAAAGCAAAAAGAAATTGCCAAAGAAACCCTGGAAATTTATGCACCGCTTGCCCACAAGCTAGGTATATCGCTAATTAGATACGAACTGGAGGATCTGGGCTTTAAGTATTTGTACAACGAAACTTATAAAGATTTAGCCCACAGAATCGGCATGAAACAAGCCGAACGCCGTGCAATGGTAGACGAAATTACTACCGAAATACAGGCGAAAATCGACACTATCAACGTAAAAGCCGAAGTCGAGGGCAGACCAAAGCACCTTTTTAGCATCTACAAAAAAATGGTCTCAAAAGATAAGCAACTGGACGAAATTTATGACCTTTACGCCGTTCGCATTTTGGTAAACGAAATTTTTGAATGCTACCAAGTTTTGGGCGCGCTCCACGAGACTTACACGCCCATTCCAGGCAGAATTAAAGACTATATTGGCAATCCCAAACCCAATAATTACCAATCTTTGCACACAACCCTGCTAAAAAACGGCAACGGCGAACCTTTTGAGGTGCAAATTCGTACGCACGATATGCACAGCGTTGCAGAACTAGGCATTGCCGCCCATTGGCGTTACAAAACTGGCGCAACTGGCGAAACCACCAACGCCGAAGACAAGCTACAATGGCTCGGCAAGCTGCTAGAATGGCAGCGCGACCTCTCCGATAACGAGGAATTTATTGATGCCGTTAAATTTGACCTTAGTATCTTCAAAAAAAATGTCTACTGCTTTTCGCCAAAAGGCGATGTTATCAGCCTTGTCGGCGGGGCTACTACTATCGATTTTGCCTATTCTATCCATAGTGCCGTTGGCAACCACATGGTCGGCGCGCGGGTAAATGGCGTGGCTGTGCCGATAGACTATGTGCTAAACACGGGAGATAGGGTTGACATTATTACCAGCAACAACCAAACGCCCAGCCGTGATTGGCTGAAAATCGTCAAAACCGCACAGGCTCGCACAAAAATTAACCAATGGTTCAAAAAGCAAAACCGCGCCGATAACATCAAGCGTGGCAAGGATTTATTAGAAGATGCCGCAAAAGCAGTCGGTGTGCCGCTTGCCGAACTAATGGCAGACGGCAGAATCGAGCCCGTTTTGCAAAAATATAACGCTCTGGATTTTGAATCTATTTGTGCAACGATAGGCCACGGCGGGTTGCGCGAAACGCAAGTTGTCAACCGCTTATACGATGCCTATAAAAAAGACCAGCCCGTAATTTTGGAAGAATTGGTTGACGAACTGCTAAAGGCGGGCAACAAAAAAACACCCAAGCAACGCAAAAGCAAAAGCGGCATACTTATCAGCGGCGTGGGCGATACAAATGTGCAACTTTCGCGCTGTTGCAGTCCGTTGCCAGGCGACGAAGTTGTCGGGTTTATCACGCGCGGCAGGGGCGTTACGATACATCGCACCGATTGCATAAACATCATAAACATGGACGAACTGAACCGCCTACGCATTTTGGAGGCAGATTGGAGTACGGACGCATTTTCGCAATCGTACCAAGCCGATTTGCGTATACTTTGCCTGGACAGAGACGGAATTTTGCTGGATATTGCCAAAATTTTATCGGAAGAGGGGCTAGGCGTAAAAGCCCTAAACGCCCACAAGGACAAGGACAAAGACAAAGGCGTTATCGAGTTGCGGGTGGAAATTGTTAGCCGTCATCAATTTCAAAAGCTGCAAGACAGAATCCGCCAACAGCAGGGCGTTTTTGACATAGAACGGGCGACAACGTAAATGATTAAAATGACTAAAATAATTTGCGTGCTGATTGGGCATAATTTTATTAACGAAATGCAAGCGATAACGCAAATATTTTTTGCCAACGCAAAATTTGCCTTTTTTACAGGCGAGAATGGGATTCCGCCAACGGGATTTGCCGTTGCGGGGCGGCTTTTAGGTAAAACTTGTATAGGCGAATTGTACCAAAACGGTGCAAAAACGGCGGCTTGTACGGTAAATTTTGCCGATAATGACAACGGCGGCGATGACACCAAAAATCCCACAAAAACGCTTAAACGCAATTTAATGCTCGCCCTGTTTTACGTTTTGCAAGATGAGCTGAAATTGGCTGTTCCGTGGGGTGCATTAACGGGCGTTCGGCCTGCAAAGCAGGTTAGGCTGTGGCTGCAAAACGGCGAAACGGAGCAGGTTATAACCCGCCGCTTGCAAGATATTTATAAATGCAGGTTGGACAAGGTCAAACTCGCCATTGCGGTCGCCCACGCAGAAGAGCGTTTGCTAAAGCAACACAAAATAGCCCAATCAACGGGGCTTTATGTTGGTGTGCCGTTTTGCCCCAGCCGTTGCTTGTATTGCTCGTTTGTGGTATCGCAAAAACCGAACGCCAACGCTCACAGCCGATATTTGGCGGCACTGGCGGCTGAATCGCAAAAAATGCAGCTAAAATTTGCGGCGGATTTGGCAAAAACGCCCATAAACGCAATATACGTGGGCGGCGGCACGCCAACCGCTTTTTCGGCGGAAGATTTAGCCACTTTGCTAAAAATTATTCAGCCCTACAATAGCGGCAAAATTGAATACACGGTCGAGGCGGGGCGCGCGGACAGCATAACGCAGGAAAAGCTGAAACTGCTGAAACATTACGGCGTAACCCGCATTGCGATAAATCCGCAAACGCTAAACGATGCAACTTTGCAACGCATAGGCCGCTTGCACACCACCAACGATTTCTACAGAGCCTATGAAATGGCGGTAAACCTGGGTTTTGACAATATTAACACCGATATAATCGCGGGCTTGCCAGGCGAAACTCCCGCCGATATGCTGAATACAATGTCCAGCCTAAAAAAACTTGCACCCGCCCATATAACGGTGCATACTTTGGCGGTAAAACGGGCTTCTCGGCTAAACGAGAATAAAAGCGAAAATTCCCAGAATGCCGAAAATGCCGAAAATTTCCAAAATTCCCAAAATTTCAATGAAACAAACGAAACAAACGCAAAAATGGTTGACGAAATGCTAAATATCGCACAAGAAATTTGCGAAAATAGCGGGTTGTTCCCGTATTATATGTACAGGCAAAAAAATACCGTGGGGCATTTTGAAAACGTGGGCTACAGCCGTTTGGGCTACGAAAGCATTTATAATATCGCAATGATGGCGGAAACGCAAACGGTGATTGGGCTAGGCGCGGGTGCGGTAACGAAAATTTTAACGGTTGACAAAATCCCACAAATGACCAAAATTGAACGCCAGTTTAATCCAAAAAACACCGAAACTTATATAGAACGGACGGTAAAATTATGATACAAGCACCAAGAGGCACGAAAGATATATTTGGCGAAAACGCCGCTGCATGGCAGTATTTAGAGGAGCAGATTAGGCAGGTTTGCAAGCTGTTTGCTTTCAACGAGATTCGTACGCCCATTTTTGAGCATACCGAGTTATTTTTGCGTGGCGTGGGCGAAACCACGGATATTGTGCAAAAAGAAATGTACACTTTTCAAGACAAGGGCGACCGCAGCATAACTTTGCGCCCAGAAATGACGGCGGGTGCGGCGCGCGCGTTCATAGAAAACGGCTTGCACAATGAGCCGTTGCCAGCAAAGTTGTTTTATATGGGGGCTAATTTTCGGTACGAACGCCCGCAAAAAGACCGCTGGCGGCAACATCATCAGTTTGGCATTGAGGTTTACGGCTCGGAGAACCCAGCCGCCGAGGCGGAAATTATGTCGTTGGGGCATTATTTGTTGCAGAAGTTAGGCATAACTAACATAACTTTGCATATAAATAGCATTGGTTGCGAAAATTGCCGCCCAATTTATCGGCAGCAGTTGCAAGATTTTATCCGCCAAAATTTGCCCAGTTTGTGCAACGATTGCCAAAACCGATACGAGAAAAATCCGTTACGGGCGTTGGATTGCAAAGTACCCATTTGCAAGACGATAATGGCGAACGCACCCAGCACATTAGCCAGCTTGGACGACGATTGCAAAAAGCATTTTGAAGATTTGCAAAATTTGCTGAATGCGATGAAAATTCCGTTTACAGTAAACCCGAAAATTGTACGGGGAATTGATTATTACACCCGCACGGTTTTTGAGTTTATGCAAGAGGGCGAATCAACAGTAATTGGCGGCGGACGTTATGACGGCTTGATTGAGCAGTTGAGCGGTATAAAAATAGCGGCGGCGGGTTTTGGCATGGGAATGGATAGATTATTAATATTGCTGAAAAACCAAGGTTTGTTGCCAGAAAATCTAAAAAATACGCCCAAAATTTATGTAGGTTTTGCGGGAGAAAGCGGCTACCAAAAATCTCAAGAATTGGTAAATTTGTTGCGGCTGGCGGGAGTTTCTGCTGAATCGGATTTAGTAAAACGTAGCGTAAAAGCCCAAATGAAATACGCCAACAAACGAGAAATAGCGTTTTCAATGATTATCGGCGATGACGAAATAGCTAATAATGCGGCAACTTTGAAAAATATGCAAACTGGCGAACAGCAGCAGGTTAAGTTGGAAGTTGCGGAAATTGGGGCTGTTTTATGCTAAATTAACTTCAAAACCGTTAAAATGCCAATTTTTGGGGATTTTGTAGGGGCGGATAGTATCCGCCCGAATGGCTAAAACGGGCGGACACTATCCGCCCCTACGTTGAAATAATTGCTTGTTGAATACATCTTCTTAAGCCTATGTTGCAGAAATATCAAAATGCACAAACGGGCGAACAGTTGTGGGTGAAAACGGGCGACCGAGGACGGTCGCCCCTACAATATGCGTCCCCGTAGGGGCGACCGTC
>WRKK01000179.1 GCA_009782245.1 Defluviitaleaceae bacterium
ATCTTGAATCCTCGGAAACGGCTTACGATTTTATGCTACTTTCTGTGCCGAACAAAGAACTGGAGATTGCGTGGCAACAATTTATATTAAAACACGCCTTTGCAGAACCTGCCGCCGTTCTCAACATTTTTCGCAACCATAAAAATCCGAAAAAATTCGCCGAAGATTTAGAGAAAATTTTTGACGACAGAATGTCAGTTTACGATTTTGAGAAACCACGAGATAGGGAAAAGCAAAAAATTCTTGAACGCACCTATCAGCAACTTATGTTGATTTTACTGTGTGCCTACGGCGATTCCGAGAAACACCCCCTTTCTAATCGAGAAAGTGGCGATGGCAGGTATGATATTTTGGTTGAACGGCGTGAGGCTTATTATATTTTCGAGTTGAAATCTTGCGAAAAGGCGGAGCAGTTGGAAACAGCCGCCCAGCAAGCCTTGCAACAAATAAATTTCAAACGATATGGTGCGGAATTGGATTCGGACAAGCGGCTTATTAAGATTGGCATGGCGTTTTGTGGGAAACAGTGCAGAGTGGTTTGCGGCTGATATTTTTCTCACATTGATATTTTATATAAGGGCGGAATTTGAAAAAAATCCACCCTTATTTTTATTAAATTTGCTATACCTCACAGCAAAATCTCCACTCCAAACAAATCCCCAACCACAGCCACTTGCAAGCCGCCGCCCATTAACTCTATTAAACTTTTGGCAATGTACAAACCAAGCCCATTGCCGTCCGTTTGCCGTGCCTTATCCCCTCGGATAAACTGCTCGGTTAGGTCGGCGGTTGGCTCTATTGGCTGGCTTGCGGTGTTGCGAAGTATGAATTTTACTCTGCCATCCTCGTGGGAAATTTCTGCGAAAACCCTCGTGCCATTTAGAGAATATTTGGCGGCGTTCGAAAAAACATTCTCCAAAACTCGGAATAAATGTCGGTTGTCTGCCTGAATTATCACAGCTGTTTGCGGCTCTCGTACAACCAATGTCAAATTATTTCTTAAAAAGTCGTCCTCAAATTCGCCTGCAATTTGCCCTACAATCTCCTTAAAATCAATCTCTTGGCGATGGATTGGCAAATTGCCTGTGCTTGCCTTTGTCGCCGCCATTAAATCGTCTATTAGAGTTTTCAGTCGTGCCGATTTCTTTTCCAAAATTTTGAGATATTCCGCCGATTTTCCTTGTAAATTTTGCTTTTGCAACAAATCTACATAATTTATAATGGACGTTAGCGGCGTTTTTATATCGTGAGAAACATTGGTAATAAGTTCCGTTTTGAACCGCTCCGAGCGGATTTTTTCCTCGTTTGCCGTCGTGTATCGTGCCGAAAGCGTTTGCAAAAATGCCGCAAAATATGTCAATAACGCCACCGCAAACATTGCAATCAAGCGAATCGCAAATATCTGAAATGAGAAATGGTAAAACATCAGAAAAATCTGACTTGCCAACAGCAACATAGTGAAAAACCCTAGCGGTTGCCATATCGGATAATTTTGAAAAAATTCCAACCAATATAAAGATTTTCCGAGATTATTATCTCGCAAACGCACGATTAACTGGGTAAATGCAAACATCGCAAATATGTAAACAGTCAACGGCAGGACAAACATCACTTCCCAAATGTCAAATGTCGAACTCTGAAAAAGTGCCATTTGATATACAAACCACGCCAACGCCGCACATATCAATGCCAATGCAGAGAAATCCCATTTTTGAATTTTTTGAGAAATGGGATTGCCAAAAGAGCCAATAAACGGCAATTTTGTTTGCCAAACTAACACACCCATAACCACCAAACAGACCGCAAACCACATCAAAGACAATATAAATCCCATGTTGGGCAGCCAATCGTAAAATCTCGCCGCATACCAATCAAAAGGTTGCGATACCGCTCGAACAAGCGATACAGCCGCCAAAAATCCGATTCCAAACGCAATTATTTTCGCTATTTTTAGTAAATTTTGCATAATCATTCCACCTTTACAATTTTATATCCCAAGCCGTAAACCACTTTCAAATATTGCGGCTCTTTGGGATTTATCTCGATTTTTTCTCGGATATGCCTAACGTGAACGCTCACGGTTTTTGATACTTGAAACGCTGGCTCATCCCAAACGGTTTCGTATATTTGCGAAGACGTAAAAACCCTATCCATATGTTGCATAAGCAGGTGCAAAATGCTGTATTCTATAGATGTTAAAGCGATTTCTCGGTCGTCAACAGTAACTCGCTTTTTGAGATTGTCAAGGACAAGTCCGCCAGTTTGGTATATTTCCGAGTTTTTGGCGTTTTCATTTTTTGGGGAATTTTCCGAGTTTTGTACACCGCCCAACCGCATATAACGCCGTAACGCCGCCTTTACCCTAGCCAATAATTCCACAGGATTAAACGGCTTTGTTATGTAGTCATCTCCGCCCATGCTAAGCCCCAAAATGCGGTCGGTGTCCTCCGATTTGGCAGACAGAAAAATTATCGGCACATTGCTAAAATTGCGAATTTTTATTGCCGCTTGAATACCGTCAAGCCGTGGCATCATTACGTCCAGCAAAATAAGATGCACTTCGCCGTGAGCCAGTTCCACGGCTTGCAGTCCGTCCGCCGCCTTGGCGACCGTGTAGCCGTCCTGTTGCAAATAGATTTCAAGGGCATTCAAAATATCCTCGTCATCATCGCAAATTAAAATTTTGTAATTTTTCAAATTTTCCATATTTACCACGCTTTCACTATAAATCCGCCCATATTATCGCTAGAAATAGCCATTTGCAAACCCTCGGGCAGGTTGATAACACCATTTCTCGGAATTTCATAAAAAATGTAAAATGTCGTGCCGTCAAGCGAGATTTCTAAATTGTCAAAGTTTCCGAGATTTTGTAGCCTTGCCAAATATTCCTCCAACAAAAGCCCATTTTGCCGCATATATTGGGCGTGAACCCTGCCTACATAGCGAAAATGCCACGGCTCAAACGCAACTCCTGTTATCGCTTGCGAACCTTGCGGATAGCGTAAAATCAGCCCAAATCGCCACGAGTTTTCCGCCATCCACCGCCCATGCGGAGATTGTGCCAACTCCGATTGCGGCACGCCGACCGCCATGATGTCCGCCGCAAGCCCTGTGTGATGCTCGCTGTGGGCTGGCGGCAGGACAAACGCCCTATTGACGGTGTTTTCATACAGAGCCGCCTGTTGTGCATACGTGCGAAAGCCGCTTGTTATGTGCAGCCCACTCAAACCGTCCGCCTGTGCTGCATCTAGCATTTGCCGTATTGCGGCGATAGCGGTTGGGTGCAGAAAAATGTCATCTATAAAGCTGACTGGAACGGTCGGCCAGGCTTGTTGCATTTCGCTGATGTCAATCTCTACGCTTAGCGAGTTTTCTCGGTTTAATAGGATTAAGTAGCCTGTGTCGTCAATGGCTGTGATGTCCGCTTGCGTGAAAGTCCAGTTGGGCGATTGGGAGTGCCATTCTTCCCATGTTTCCGCCGTTTGTGGGGCTGTTTCTTCGTGGGTTTCAAGTATCTCTACCCTTGTTGGGACTGGCACAGCTACGATTGGCGTTAAATCAGCGAATGTTCTCGCAAGTACCACAAGCCCCACAACCACGGCGATTGCAAGCACCGCCGCCGCCAAAACTACCATTAAATACCTCATAATTACCTCCCAAAATTCAATTGATAATTATATTATAGGGGGCAATTTCAAAGTTTCGGCTTGGAAATTTCTAAGATTTGTCAAAGGTTTGTCAAAGGTTTTTCTCGTGTTCCTCTGTTTGTGTTTGCATTTATTGTAACATAACAGGTTGGGGGCTGTCAAATTTTTTGCGAAAATGTATTTTGCAAAATTTGGCTTGTGAAGGGCGTAAAATTAGCGTTGCACTTTTTAGTTGCGAAACTTGACAAATACCGAAAATCCTGTTATCATGGTAAATGTAGGTTGGTTGCGGAAATTTCGCACGAAAAATGGGATTTTTGAGAAAGGGGCTAAACATGGAAATTTCAAGAGGAAAAATAACGTATATAAAGGGCGATGCGACCGTTCCCGCAGCGAAAGGCACGAAGATAATCGCCCATATTTGCAACGATGTTGGCGGTTGGGGCAAAGGCTTTGTTTTGGCGATTTCCAAGCGTTGGAAAGAGCCTGAAAAGCAGTACAGGGCGTGGTACAAATCCAAGGAAAATTTTGGGTTGGGCGAAGTGCAATTTGTGCAGGTGGCGGACGACCTTTTTGTCGCAAATATGATTGGACAAAGGGGCGTAAAAACGGGCAGTAAAGGCCCGCCGATAAGATACAATGCGGTGGAAAATTGCTTGGTCAAACTGTCGGACAAAGCCGCCGAATTAAACGCCACGGTGCATATGCCCAGAATTGGTTGTGGGCTGGCTGGCGGCAAATGGGAGCAGATTGAACCACTGATAATCCGCCATTTGATTGAGAAAAATGTTGAAGTTTTTGTTTATGATTTTTAGAATGTGCGTTACGGCATAGTTGAGGATAAGTTATATTCAAGTTGGTTGGTTTATGATGTGGCGGAATTGCGGCTTTCTATGGTTTTATTGCCATTGATACTTTAATGAAAATACCGTTTCGCTTGGGAAAGTTGGTTTTGTTGGGTAGGCTTATCGTGAAGCACAGAAAGCCCCTGTTTTTGAGAATTTTTGTTTGATTGAAAATGTGAAATCCTATGGAACGGCGTATTTAAGGAGAATTTCCACCACAACCAAAAAGTTCTTGACAAGCCCTCCCAAATAATCTAAAATAAAATCATCAAACCCAAGGAGGCACCCAATGACCACAGAAGAACTTTTCTACCTTACAATAATATCCATAATCCCCATAATTGCGGCATTTACGACCGTTCTATTTGCCGACCGCCCAATTTTCGCAAAAATCCAAAATCCCGCAAAAACCGCCAAAAATGCGGCTTTACTAGCATTGATTTCCGCACTGCTACTCGGCAATTTGGAACTATATTCAGAATTTTTAAGCCTTTTATTTCGGAATATCCCCATTTTTGAGCAAGGGGCAGCAATTTTATTTTACTATGTGCTTGCGATTTACCCCCCAGGAGCGGCTTTGGGGCTTGCAAAAACAATTTTGGCAAGACTACGAAAGCCCAAACGGCAGATTTTACAAAACTTGGCAATCGTCTATTCTGCGATAATCGTCTTGACTTCGCTAATGTTCGCAATTTTGGGCTTTTACGGACTGCAAATAACAATTTTCTAATTTCCAAAAATTCAAACGCTTAGAAAGGCGGTAAATGCGGCAATGAAACCGAATAAATCTCAAAATTTAATAACCGAAAACTGGCAAAAATCCCAACTGCCCGCAACCAACGCAATAATTTACCCCTGCGGAATGTTGACAATACTGGATTTCTACAAAATTTTTAACCCAAACACGGACGAAACCGCCTACTTCTGCACTCCGCTTTGCGACACAACCATCGACAGCTTTCTAAAATACAACGACGATTGCTGGGTAAAAGTCAGCGAATGGACGAGCATTCCCTACAAAAACGGGCAAATAAAGGGCGGCGATGGCGGAATGGGCAACGAGGGCTTTATCGCTTGCGTGGACGAGTGCGGCGACTTGCTGTGGGCAATGTTTTTTGACACCACAAATCCCATAAAACGCCTAAAAATCAACGAAAACACCCTTATCGCCGTCAACGAACATGACGAGTTG
>WRKK01000180.1 GCA_009782245.1 Defluviitaleaceae bacterium
GGGGTGCCTGCCCGCCGGCAGGCGGGTGGGGCAGCGCCCCACGGTTTTGATTTTTCAGTTGTCGATAGGGGTAGCCAGCATTGATGCAATAGTCAGTCCGCCAGCCGAGTAGGAAATTGTGCCTTTTTGCCCCGCCCGAGAGTACAAGCCTTGTAGTTTGCCGTTGTACATGAACATTCCTGTTATGTTGTTGTAGGTTTCAAAGTTGGGGCTGTTGGCGGTTTGTGGGTGGTTGAAGTTAAGGTTTTGCGTTTGGTAGGGTTTGTGGTATTCTTGTAATAAATATTGGGTGTCAACGGCGTTTTTTACTGCTGTTTGCCAGTCTTCTTCGGACATATCCACGCCAGCATAAACGCCCTTTGATGCGTATAAATCTTGCGGCTTGATGATGTATAAATCTTTGTTTTTGGCTATATTAGCGGCGGCTCGGCTGGTCAGCGGCTCGGTTTTTGGTATGTGTTCCAGTATATATTTTTGCTCCTCTTCGGTTAAAAAGGCTAAAGTTTCGGGCATTCTCAATATCATAAAAATCATTTTATTGTGGATAATTTGCGTTCTAAAATGCCCAATTATGCAAACGGAGTTATCGAGAGCGGCTTGCAAAAAGGGCTGTATTTCGGCTTTATGCTCGATAATATCCCGTGTAACGGCGCGGCGGTAAATTGCATCCACTTTTTCGCCGTCTATCGTGTATAATTTGCCGTTTTGGTAGATTAAATCCCGTATTTCTGCTATTTCTGTGTCAAAACCTGCTTTTTGAAACGATTTCTTGAACTCGATAAATTCGTTTGGCGTTGATAAATCCATAAAATCTGTAATTACTACGCGCGGAGTCTTTGTAGCGCCCGTTTTTTCGCTGTATTGCTCGTAAATCTTGGCAAATTCTGCCACCCACGAGTCGAATAATTCAAAACTTGTGATATTATAATTTTGCCGCATCTGCTGTAATGCGTGGCTGTTTGCAAGTGCGTTGTCAAGCTCTCTGCCCTCGTTCATTGCACTCGCCCCGTCGGCGTTAAATTCGCAAAACTTAAACGAAAAATCCTCTTCATTAAAAAAAATATCCAGCCGCGCGATTGGCAACAGGGTTTTGTAGCCAGATTCCGCTAAAATAAGCCGCTCTAGTTCGTTATCAAACGGGAACAGCCGCCGATATTGTTCATCGGAAAAATATTGTTGAATAACTTTATCTAAAATGCCGCAAATGGTGGCGGCTACCTTGTTAAGATAATCCCAAGCGGCTTGCGAAAAAAATTTTGGCATATACAAGCAAGCAACGGGTTCGCCACGATAAACTGCCGTTGACTGGCGCATATAATCCACCATTTTTTGGGCAGTTTTTAGGTTTTCGCTGTAGTTTTGGCGGATAATTTCGGCGTATTCGTGGTTAAGTTCGGTCATTGTTTTCATGGTTTTGTACCTCCTAAAAACTCGTTTAGCCAGTATTTTGCGGGTTTGCCGTAAACTTCGGCGGCGGTGCCGTGCTGCATTAAATTTGCCTTTGCCGCTGCGACATCTGCGTTGGTTACTTTGGCGGTTAGGCTGTGCAGTTCCGCTAATTTTGGCTCGTTGTAAAAAATATTTTTGATTAATTTTGCGTATTTTATGGCGGTTGCGATTGGCAAGCTGTCCACCATGCGAATTTCAATGTTAGTTTTTAGCCGAACATCAGGAAAAACCATGGAAATCACGTGCAAAATATCTTCGGTTGACATTGTTTTGTCGGCGAAAATTTCTGCGGCGGTTTTATTGCCCGTGTAGACCTCTGTGCCGTCCGCTATTATGAAGATTGGCGGCGTATTGTAGACATATTCGGCGTATTCGTGAAACCCAAAACGTGGTATATTTAGTGCATTTTTTGCGACCATCGAACGTGCTGGGTCAACGTTATTCCAAATGTGCGTACGCAACATTTTTGTAAAAGACGGCTCGCCCTCAAAAGTGGTGGTTGTATCAAATAAAAAGGCAAGCAACGGGCCTAAAACGTTGGCAATTCGGAATTTTTGCACAAAGTCGTTTTCGTTTTTGTAATCGATGGTCAGCTGGGTTGCCGCCGAGCCTTTCATCATGTGTTTACCGCAAGTTCCCACGGTTGCAAAGTGGTTATACATTAAATTATAGCGATTTTTTGGTATAAGCGGCAAATCGTCAACCTTGCTTTTTGGGTGATAATTTGCACAAACTAAACTAAAGCCCATTTCCGTTAAAATCGGCGTTATTGTTGCGGTAAATTCGTTGTAAATATTGTAAATTTCGGCAGTTTTTAGGCAAGGGCCTATGCTAATTTCCAGTTGGGCGGCGGGTTCTATGGTAATTTCTGCTTTTTCTCGTTTTATGCCAATTATCTGCTGGTCAAACCCGTTAGCTGTGGAAAAAACGGGCGTTCCGTAAGTTTTCGCCAGTTTAGTTAGTAATTCTGCCACGCCGCCGTTATAGCTAACCGAGTAGCCGTTAGTGTCAACCACAAAATGTTCCAGTTCTAGCCCTAAAAAGTTTTCATTTTTGCAGCCCAAAGCGAAATATTCCGCCAGAGCGTTTATATTTTTTTGGCTCACAACATCACCTCGATATTATTATACCAAAAATTATTGTTGTAGCCAAATATTAAGTGTTTCCAAATAATGGACGGGGTAGCCAGCGGATTTTTTGACAATAAATTTTGGGTCGAAGTGGGCGTGTGGTATAGATTTTCGGTTGTTTGCCTGTGCGGTTTCGTAGTGGGTTTTTAGTTTTTGGTACGGCACAAAAAACACTTGCGAAAACACCTTAAAATTAATCAGCAAAAACGCAATGCCGTCTTGTGCGGTAAACGCTTGCATAAAGTGCAGTTGGTGCTGGTGGATATTTTTCAGCGGAAAATTTTTATAACTGGTTTCTTTCGCATCAAAACAGACCGCAATCCCCTGCACAACGCCAATATAGTCAACCGTACTTTTTTCGCCAAAATAAGCCTTTGTAATTATGCGTTCCTTATTATTTACCTCTATCGGCGTTATCGGCGTAGAAATTTTCTGTATAACCGCCAACTCATGCCGCATATAAACCTCATTGGTAAAATTTATAGTCTCCTCAAACGCACTACCACGCAATCCATGTGTATTCCAAGGCATTTTATCGCTCCTTGCTAAGTCAAAGTCAAAATCAAAACCGTGGGGCGCTGCCCCACACCCCGCAAGGAGCGCACCCCTTGACCCGCTAAATTTCTTAATGGTTTTTAGTGGCAAGTTGATATAGTATCTTTGCGGTTGGCTACCTTACTTACGGTTTTGTGAAAACATTCGCTCCTATGAAAATTCAAAAAATATTCACAATTTCCGTTTAACATTCTTAAAAATTTTAGCGGGTCAAGGGGCGCGCTCCTTGCGGGGTCAAGGGGCAGAGCCCTTGCGGGGTGTGGGGCAGCGCCCCACGGTTTTAGGTTTGTGGATAAGTCTATCACAAATTTCTCTCCATTTTAACCCGTTGTGCGGCAAAGCCCAAATTTTCGTAAAATTTAATTGCGTTTTCGTTAAATGCCCAAACGTTTAGTTCTATTTGTGTAATTTGCTGGGTTTGGGCAAATTCTAGTACACGGGCGAATAGTTTTTTGCCTATTCCTTTGCCCTGCATTGCGGTGTCTACGCAAAAGTCGTCTATGTGTAGCCTTTTGGTTTCCTTTAACATGGGGTGGTCGGTTTTGCGGGTGTTGCAAAAACAGTAGCCTAGCACTTTGTTTTGGTTGTTGACCGCTACAAATATTGGCGCTGTTTCGTCGGCTAACATTTGTTCTAGTTCGGATTGGGTGTATTTTTCGCCTGTTTCCTTGAAAATATCGGGGCGGTTTTGGCGGTGCAGGTCGGCGATTTGTGCCAGTAGCCGCAAAATTCCTTTAATATCCCATGGTTTGGCTAACCGTATCATGTGAAATTTACCTGCACAAACTTATTTTTCCCTTTGGATAGCACGAGATTTTGGCAATCTAGCTGTGCTTGAAAATCCGTTGCTGTTTCGTTGTTGATTTTTATGCCTTTGCCTTGGACGAGTCGCCGTGCTTCGGCGTTTGACGGGGCTAAGCCCGTGATGCGGATTAAATCTAGCAAGCCAATTTTGTTGCCTTTTTCGGCGTAATCTGCCAGCGGGATTTCTACAACCTGCATATTTTGCGGTATTGCCCCCGATGCCACTGTTTTGTAGCGTTCCATTGCGGCGGCGACGGCTGGCTCGCCGTGGTACATTTTGACAATTTCGGCGGCGTATATTTTGTGGGCGGCTATAATATCCTGTTGCATGGCGGTTTTTGCCTCTTCTTCGGGAATATCCGTTGTTAGTATAAAATAATCCAACAAAATTGTATCGGGAATTTTCATGGCTTTTTCGTACATAACGGCGGGTGGCTCGGCGATGCCGATATAATTGTCAAGCGATTTGCTCATTTTTTCTTTGCCGTCCAAGCCAACCAGCAGCGGGAACGTGATAACCTCTTGCGGCGTTTGCCCGTAATCCCGCTGTAATTCCCGCCCGACAAGCAGGTTAAAAGTTTGGTCTGTGCCGCCAACCTCGACATCTGCCTGTATTGCAACAGAATCGTAGCCTTGTGCTAGTGGATAAAGCAGTTCGTGCAAGCTAATCGGCTGATTCTCCCTAAAACGGTTGGTAAAATCGTCTCGTTCCAAAGTACGTGCAAGCGTGTATTTACTGGCAAGGTTGATAACATCGGCAAAATTCATTTTGTTAAGCCATTCAGAATTGTACACAATTTTGGCTTTTTGCGTATCCAAAATTTTTGCAACTTGCTGCATATACGATTCGCCATTTTCGCGGGTTTGCTCCAATGTTAATTTTGGGCGTGTTTTGCTTTTACCCGAGGGATCGCCTATCATGCCAGTAAAATCGCCTATTATAAAAATTATTTCGTGCCCCATATTTTGCAGGGCTTTCAGGCGGCGTAAAATTACGGTGTGTCCCAAGTGCAAATCTGGGCGACTGGGATCTGCCCCCAGCTTGATTTTTAGCTGCTTGCCGCTTGTCAGCCGTTGTTGTAGGCTTTCTTCCGAAAAAATTTGCACCGCGCCCCGCAGGGCAAAACGGACTGATTCCGCAGATGTATCCATTATATCCATAAAATTCCTCCTTAAACTTAAAGTTCTGCACTAACATCGTAAATGCGAACCGTCGCCAAAAAGCGGTTAGACTGTAGTGCCATTGTGCCGCCCGTGGACATTTGTTGCGTACCATTCACAAAAAAGCCCGCATCGGTTATGCTACCCGTGCCTAATATTGTGATGTGCATATTATAGCGGTTTTCTATGGGTGCGTAACTGGCTGTGCCGTCCGTTGCAGTGATTATGTCGTAGGCGGGCTGTTGCGTTATTTGCACCACTTGCCCCAGCGGAATCCGCTCGTGTTGCCTAAAAAATGTGTCGCCAACTTCGATGCCCGCAAAACTTAAATCCCGAACATTTTCCACTACAAAAGTTACGTAAATTGGCGTGTTTGCGGCTATTATCTGCCGTATATCTTGCGAGGTGCGGTTGTACACAAATCCCGCCGCCAAAACAACTATTCCTAGCACAACAACAAAATCTATAACGCTAATCTTGCCAAAAAGTCTTCCTTTTTCGTCTAACATTTTCAAAAATCTCCTTGTTTTTATACTAATATCAACTTCAAAACCGTGGGCGCTGCCCACACCCGCCAAGGGCGCTGCCCCTGGACCCC
>WRKK01000181.1 GCA_009782245.1 Defluviitaleaceae bacterium
ACGTTTCGCCCGACAACAGCCTTGCATGAGCACGAAATATATTGTAAAAAGCCCGTTTTGCATTCTGGGATTCTAGGGCTTTTATAACGTTTAGCCCATCATTTGGAATTTTTCTGCCAAAGGGGACAAGGCTCATTATTGCCTGGGAAAACATGATAAAAACCATGGCAACTGCGAACGAAAGGGGGGATTCCAAAGTCAGCAACGGCAAAAAAGCCAACGCAAAGGCGAAATTAACCAAACCGCCGCCCAAATTATACAGCAAAAACCGAAACTTTTCAAACTCTTTCGGCGGCGACATCAAACATTGCCCATCAAACGGACTTTTTGAAAACGCAAACCGCAGTTTTTCTTCCTCTTTGAACCAATGGAACCGCCATACACTAAATTTGGAAAAGCTATATCCGCTAAGAAACCCGAAAAATAGGTGTCCCAACTCGTGTACAACTATGCCTAACATTGAGATTAAAATTAAATAAATTATGTATAAAATTATTGCTTGCATATTTTCTAACCCTCCAGCGGCATAATAGCCAGCGTTTTGCCCTGCGGCATCAAAAAATCCACCGCAATATTACGGGTGTCCTTTGCAAGACATTATCTCCAAATTGCCGTGTTCGTCAACTCTGTAGCGTAGGCGGTTATATTTGTCTATTTCTCTGGTGTAGGCATCTTCGTGCTTTAGTCTTTCTGGGTGTCCCAACCCCTTTAGCAAGCCCTCTCGTTCAATGCTTTTGATTAGGCTGGCTATTTTGTTAAATGTCTTTTTGTTGGTGTTGCCCCATTCTACATATTCGTAAAATGCGTCTTGGGTAAAAGTTGTTTTTCGTATAATCATACATCTTTACCCCATTTGGCGCGGGATTCTTCATAGCGAGTCTCCAAAAAGTTCATAAGTTCGTCCGTTTCCATATATTCGAAACTCTCTATTTCGTCCATTGTGAACGAGATTGTCTTTCCCTCTCGCAACTGTTGCTCCGACCGTGCAATTTTGGCGGCGTATTCTTCGCCTGTTTCGATTTCCTCAAAAAACGGCACATCTTTTGCTCTCAGACAATAGCTTAAAAAATTGTTGACGGTAGTTGCCATGTTTAATCCTAGTTTGTCAAATAAATTGTCTGCACTTTCTTTTACTTCCTTGTCAATGGACAAGTTTAACATTACTTGTTGGCTCATGGTTGCCCTCCTTGGTTTGTGATATGGGATTATTATAGCGGTTTTTTTGGAAAATGTAAAGTGAAATTTTATGCAAAATTAACAAAGCCGCCAGTTTCACTATCAACCGCCGCCGCCTTTTCATAAGCCAGCCCAAAATCAGCCCCATGCACCAAATGATAAAAGAAAAGCACAAGAAAAACCAACGCACTATCGCCCTCTATATAATCGTCAGGTGCAAGAAACTTATTATTTTTGCCAACAAAAACTTTTGCCATTTCGCCGTGCCTGTGGAGCAGCCGTTAATTATAACGCAAGTGTCTTCCCAGGATAAATATTTGCTTATTTCGGTAGCACCAAAATTTCCTCTAGGCTCGTTGGGAAAATAAATGTCCGCCGCTAACTCTGGCATAATTATTTTGCCGTCCTCGCCGTGGCAATCGATTATTATAAAATCAAATTTGGTTAGCATTTTGCCCTGCAAAAGTTCGATGAAATGTTGCGGTCTGCCAATATGGTGCATTACAGTTAAATAGCCGTAATATTCCAAAATGCTGTGCAATTCATTGGCACAACCACCTGCAATGCTGATTATAGCAACGGTTCTGTTTATGTGCATAATTTGACCTCTTTACCCTTGGTTTGCTGCTTTTTGCAAAAACGCGGGCATGGTAAATTGGGGCGGTTTGGGCGGCGGCGAATCTGGCGAGGGTTCTGTCTGGCCGTCCAACAGGTGGGTCTGCCCGTCTAGCAGGTGGGCTGCTTGGCGTTCGGCTTGCATTTTTGCTATTAGGGCTAGTATTTCTCGCACGTTTTTTTCTTCTTCTTCTTTGCTGTAGTGTACTGGTTTTGGCGGTTTAGGTGGGTTCATTCCGTGTTTAAGTTCAAGAGCATACACTTGTTTTGAATATTCTCCACTATCAGCTAAAACTTGCATACACCTTGGGCAATCGCAATCAAGCCCACCTTTCCAATAGCAGGGCATTTCGTCGGTTATGTCATACTTTGCTATTCGCCAATCGTTTAATTCTCTCATTTCCTCGTCAAAAGTTTTCATAAAATTCAAATCCTTCCAATCGTTCGCTCAAAATTTTTAGGGTTTCGTTTGCCCTATAAAATGCTTTCTGCTTTCTTGAAGTTATCGCTCTGGAGCTATCTTTCCACGCTTTATGCCATGCGTCAATAAGTTCCTCGCTATCGTATTGCCTTGTAAACTCCATTGAATTTCTGCGGTCGTATGAGATTAGATATTGCCTACCAACCTGAAATTCGTTGGCAAAGTAAAAATCATAACTACTAAACGAATCTCCTCGCACGTCATTTGGTAGCAAAGGGTGGTTGTGAATAATTACCGCACCCCTAAGGGTGTTGCTATCTAAAACGCCAGGATTTACCGCTCCAACATTCCCAGCTAGTGCATAAAAATCTCTATCCCTAGTTAAAACATAAGCGTGTTCTACATCGTGAACCGCATACCGAGCGATAAAATCGTCCAAAAACTGCCTAACATTAGCGGGGTTGCTCACGTCAACTGCATTGGGGACGTGGGCTAGAATTATTGTGTCGTTGTTGGTAATCTCGCCGCCGTTGCTTAATTCTGCGTTTGTGTGTCTGTTGTTCATGTGCTTAAATCCGATCTCCATTTTGAAATAAATAAATCAGCCGTTTTCCAACTCTACTTTCAACTTCCCCAATTTACTAGCCATCGAATCCGCCAAACTTGTTGGCTCATGTTTGCCCTCCTTGGTTTGTGATATGGGATTATTATAGCGGTTTTTTGGGAAATGTAAAGTAAATCACAAAATATCCGATTTTTTGGAATATTCCTTGCAATCCCTTGTCCGCTCTAAAAATCCTCGGTCAATCAGTTCTCGCCTAATCAATGCAAAATCATCGAACAGTATGTTGCTTTTAATTATTTCGTTTACTTCTCGTTCGGTGTATTTTGTGGTATGGGAAAATTTGGTGTTCATATACTCAATAACCGCCGTTTTATCGGAATGTTTCTTTGGCCAGCGGGTTATTTTGCCGTCTTTTTGTAGGTTTTGTTTAATATCTGCAAGTTCCATGGTAATTCCCACCCTTGATTTTGGAATAAATCAAGCGTTTTCCAACTCGGCTCTCAATTTTCCCAATTTACCAGCCATCGAATCCGCCAACTCCTGCTCCGAGATGTCATATACAATTTTCATTTGCTCCAACAAAAGCCAAACATCGCTTATTTCTTCCAATATTTCTTGCCGATTATCCGAATTTCTGTTGATGTTTTTCAGCAACTCTTTTGATAACTCTGACATTTCCTCCAAAGCCATCATTACTTGGGAATTTTTCCCCCATTTTTTTAATGCTTGTTGCATTAGTTCGGTGTATTCTTGTTTCATGGGTTTTTCTATACCTCCAACGGCACAATAGCCAGCGTTTTCCCTTGTGGCACTAGCAAATCCAGCAATGTATCCAACGGGTATTCGTTTTCAACAATTTTGTTAAGTTCCTCTTGTGTGATTCTGCTGTCGTTGCGTGCGTGTATACATTCTTTCATAATGTCAACCCTAAAACCGCTTACTTTTAACTCCTCTTTTGTGAAAAGTTCGTTTTTTAGTTCTTCCCATTCGTCATATTCTTTCATTTTTCGTCCCTTTCGCTCTTAAACGACCACCGCCAAGCCAACTTCACTTTCCTCAACAACTTCCAAATATAACTCTATAGCCGCTTGCACTTCCCTAACTGCCTCTTCTCGTGTGTTGCCGTGAGCCATGCAGCCCTCTAACTCGGGAACGCTGGCAATGTATATTTTGTCAACCTCGTCATATTGGATTAGTACGGAATATTTCATTATTTTTCCTCCTCATAAATTGTGCTTTAATATTATGTTGCGTAATTGCCGCACTTGATAGGCTTTCGCCTTGTTGCCGTCCACTTGAATATTCATAAATTCGTCTATTGCGGCATTTTGGTATATCATGTGCGAGCCACGCTGCCTAACAAACTTAAAACCTAAATCAATCAGCAATTTCCTAAAATCGGCAAAATTAACGTTGTAATCAGAATTGCCAGAAATTACCGAATTATAAACATTTTTGTTCATTTTGCATTTCTCCTATACTAAATACCAACCCCCAAAAATCCTGTCAAACAGGTTGTCAACCTCTAAAACTAGCCAGCGGAAACTTTACTTTTTTTGCCATTTTTGTTCCTCTTGTCTGTTTGTATAATTTTTTTGCGTAGCCCATTGCTACGCTTTTATTCCACGCTCTTTAAGCCGTTTCATGGTGGCTATTCGCTCGTGATATTCTTCCCAAGCCCATTGGGGGGCATCTTCTTTTAGGACTAATTCGCCTGTTTCCCAGTTGCGTTGTGTCCAGCCTTCCATGTCGTATCTTGGGGGACGCATTGTGCCTTTTATTTTTTTTTCCAACTAAATCACCTCTTCTCCATCCGCCTACCTGCTTGCGGATAGGTATTTTTGCATTATTGCACGGCTTAGTGAGTTTGCGTTGTTGCCGTTAAACCAAACATCGGAAAAAGCCTCTGCCAAGGTTTCGCTAGGCGATACATTCGCATATTTCGAGATTGAATGCCTTATAATATCGCTTTTTGTCTTCGTACCCAAGCCATTAAATATTTTAACTAAAAAGCTATCTGCTACATTGTTAAGGTCGGTTTCATAATTTCTAAACCCTCGCAAAATTTCTGTGTTTGACAAGCTAACTTCGTTCATTGCAGAATCAACTAATTTTTCGGCGTATGTGCAGTTGTTCCAAAATTCCTCTTGTTCGTGAATGGGGATTTTAGCCCTTATTAAGGCGATTTCCAATAAATGCCCCAATTCATGGACGGCTGTACTTGCTATATTTTCCGTACCTATGGGAAAATATCCCCTTTGAACGTATGTTTTGCGTTCCAAAGTCAGTGTTTCTATGTTTTCTGTTGCGTAAAAATCGCTGTTTATATATAGGGTTTCGCCGTCTGTTGCCATAAAGGCATTTTCGCCGATAACTTCGCTGTCAACGCTTTGGATTGCGGCAAGCTGCCCCACTAACTGCGGATAGGTGGCAAAAACTTTGTCCATTTCTGCAAAAGTGGTTGCCATGGTTTCGCTGTCGAGCCCAACTAGATTGCAAGTTGTAACGCCCCATTTTGCTTTTGCCATTTGTTCGCATTGTGCTAGTTTGGCTTTGTTTTGCTGGCTGATTTTTCGTTCCTCCTCTATTATTTTTGTTTGTGAAAAGCATATCCCACCTTATCCACATAAAAATATAATTTGTACACTTCGCACCACCTCTACAATTCCATTATACCAAACCCCAAAAACCCTGTCAAGCAAAAAAACCAAGCAAAAATGGGCGACCGACCCGCCTGCCGGACGGGCAGGGGACGGTCGCCCCTAACTGTCTGTTTGCAAAATTTGCCAATTTGCCCAAAATATACAACATTTCAGCATTGTGTAACAGCCCAAAACCTACCCAACTATCCCCGATCTCTCCATTCCCTCAACAAACTGCCGCTGCACTATCAAGAACAAGAAAATCAACGGCAAAATTGAAAGCATTAT
>WRKK01000182.1 GCA_009782245.1 Defluviitaleaceae bacterium
GCTAAATCTAAACCCTCTATTAGCTGCGTTAGGGCATCTTTGGCTTTGTTGATTTTTTTGTAGTATACGGCTGGCTCGTGGGCGGCGTGGGCGGCTAGTGCCTCTTCGATGAACGCCAGAAGTAACTCGTGGTTGATAACAACTAGCTGAACGGGCGTTGCGTTGGCAATGCGTAATGTGTAATCTTCTTTGTTTATTCCTTTGTTTACCATAAAAACCTCTGTTTCTACCTGTTTCTGTCTGTTTCTGTCTGTTTCTAGCTGTTTCTATTTTTTTCTAGTAGCTAAGAGCCATACGGGGCGGATAAACTCGGTCTAGCCGCAAATCTAGTATTGGATCTTCCCACATTGCTAAAAAGTAGTCGTATTCTATAAAGCTGCCAACGCCGCCTAGCCACGGGTCGTTGTAAAAAAAGCCGTATTGGTTAAAGCCCGTTATCACTATAACGTGAACATTAAAGCCGAACATACCCCGCAACCACGTTAAAACTGGGCGATCTTCTACCAGTTGTGCCTGAATATCTTCTATAGATGCACCTGTCATGTCAATCGCCGAGCCGATGTGGCGTTCGGTTAGTTCTAATAATGCGGGTGGCAAAATGGTAAACCCGCCAGACGAAAACGGGTCGCCCCTAAAGCCTAGCAGCGGGTCTTCCGAACGTGGCATTTGTTCTACTAAATCAAGCACATCTATTTCAACGTGGCGGTTGATAACCATTGCTAATGCGACTATTTCACAGCCAGTAAAAAGCCCAAGTTCTTGCTGGTTAAAGCCTGGAACGTCTTCTATTTGCAGTTCACTTGGTATCCAGTGCCAATTTTCATAAATCCACTTATCGCCATTAAATGTGCGAATATGTGTCCAATCGTCGTGCCGTTCTAATACTTGCACTATGTGTAAATAAATTACATCTTTTGGCGTGTCGTCGCCCATGTTTTCAAAAACGGGCGTGTATTGGCTTATTTGTTGTGCTTCAAAGTTGTCTCTGGTGGTTGCCGCCGAAAAATCCGACCTTAACATTCTCGCAGAATACCATTCTTCTCGGGGAATTTCGGGTTGCTGTGCAAGGTAAACTTGCACCCGCATTATCCAAAAAAACGCTGTCGTTGCCGCCAATATTACCAAAACTAGCACAACGCCTATAAATACAACAAACTTTTTTTTAACCAATAAAATCACTCCTTAAACAAATTACAGGCAAACTCAAATCTTGCAAGCCTATATTAATTATACCACAAATTTTGCCGATTTAACATTCTTTTCAAAAAAATACAACAAATTTTTAATTTTTAGTTTGACAACCCGCAGCAAAAATGTTATTATCAGATATAATTTAGAGTTTAGACATAGGAGTGGCAATTAACATGGAGTGTAACCAAGAATGCAGCGAATGTGATGTAGTTATCCATCGTTCCGCCAAAATAAACAAAGATATTGTAATTAGGCTAAACAGGATAGAGGGGCAAGTAAAGGGTGTCCGTTCGATGATTAACAAAGACGTGTACTGCGATGATGTGCTTATACAAATTTCCGCTGTACAAGCGGCGTTGGCATCGGTGGCGAAAATATTATTAGATAGCCACATACGCACCTGCGTAATAAAACGACTGCAAGCAGGCGATGAAGAAGTTATTAACGAACTTATAAAAACAATAGGCAAATTATACAAGCCTAAATAGGAGGAAGAACTTTGACAGCAAAATTAAAAAGAAAATCTACCAGTTTGCGCATAGCCGCAGTAGCCGTAATAGTTATGCTGGTTTTTGGTGCTATTATCGCTACAATATCATATTATTTGTCTTATTTGCAAGCGCCTTATTTTGGAATCGCCATTTTTGCGGCAATTGCCGCTGTTAGTATTATTTTTGGCATTTTACTTAAAGTTACCATAAACCGAACGCTAGAATACACTTTGCAACGTATCTTAAAAGCAGATTACCACTTTAATAACGAAATTACTAATTTTGCTGCTCGTTCGGATGATTCTACGGCGGGCGACCAAATTACTAGAGTTTACGGTCATTTTGCCGAGGTAATGAGCAGCTTTCAAACCTTGCTAAACGATACAAACGCCATAATAAACCAACATTTAGAGGGCGACTATAAAGCACGGCTAAACGAAACAAATTACAGCGGACTGCACAAAAAAATTGCCAGCCAAACAAACACGTTGCTAGATTACTACATTAACGATTATTTGGAACTTTTTAAGGTTCTAAAAGAATACGCCGATGGCGATTTTTCCACCGCTATCCGTTCTTACGAGGGCGAATGGCTTTGGGCTAACAAAATTATGGACGACTTGCGTAACAACCTTATCAACGTTACCGACGAAATTGGCAATCTAACCCAAAATGCAATAAACGGCAACTTTGACACATTTATTGACACTACTGACCAAAAAGGTCAATGGCTACATATTCTAAACGAACTTGATACTTGGGTAACAGTTACAAAAGAACCATTACATAAAATTTGTGAAAACTTAACAGAAACGTCAAAAGGCAACTTGCAACTGCTGGACGGCGATTTTAAGGGCGAATTTGACATAGTGAAAAACGCAGTAAATCTCTCTAATTCCACCAACTTAAAAATTATAGATGAAATTTCGGATATATTAACGGGTATTGCACAGGGCGACCTTGGCAAAAAGCCCGTGCTAGACTACTTGGGTGCATACGAGCCAATCAACAAGGCACTGCACAAAATTTTGAATAACCTCAACAGTTCTCTTAGAGAAATATCCCGAACAGCGAACGATTTGCTGAATTGGTCAAACAACCTGTCGCACGTTTCCGATAAGCTGGCAAGTTCGGCTAACCTGCAAAGCGGCGTTGTGCAAGAATTACATTCAACAATGGAATCGATAAACCAAGCTGTGCAGGAGAGCCTACATAATCTGGACTTTTTAAGCAAACAAGCAGAAAACTCCAAACAATACGGCAACGATAGCTTGGTTGGCATAAATAACATGGTGCACGCCATGGACGATATACAGGATTCCAGCGTTAGAATATCCAAAGCATTACGGGCAATAGACGACATTGCGTTTCAAACTAACTTACTTTCGCTAAATGCCTCCGTTGAGGCGGCTCGGGCTGGCGAAAGCGGCAGAGGGTTCGCCGTAGTTGCCATTGAAGTTGGCTCGTTATCCAACCGCAGTCAAGCCGCCGCCCGTGAAACGGAAGAACTAATCTCGGAATCGCTGACCAGAGTAAGCACTGGCACAGAAAGCGTTAAAAATACCGCAAACGCCTTAGAATTTATGGTAAAAGACGTTGACAAAGCTGGCGAACTTATTTTTAACATTGCCGATACTTTCAACAACACCGCATCAACAATAGCATCGGTCAACCGAGAAATCAGCAACATCAACAACATCGTACAAGCCAACGCAACCACCAGCAAAGAATGCTACGATGTTGCCAACGAATTTAACACCCGAGCACAACGCCTAATGGACATGGTTTCGTTTTATAAATTTCATTAACAACCGCAAAACCGTGGGGCTCTGCCCCACACCCCGCTAAGGGCGCTGCCCTTAGAACCCGCAAGGGAACGCGTCCCCTTGACCCCGCTAATTTTTTGGTGTTGGATAATATAGTATGAAAAGAACAGGAGAAAATTACATGAAATCGGATATAAAATCGGATATAAAGTCAGATATAGAAATAGCACAGGCGACTGAAATGTTGCCCGTTGCCAAAATTGCTGAAAAGTTGGGCATAGATGAGGAAGTGCTTATCCCTTACGGCAAATATAAGGCGAAAATTGACGTTAATGGTTTAACGAATGCACAAAACAATGTGCAAAAAAATACGCCCAAATTAATTTTAGTAACGGCAATAAACCCAACCCCCGCAGGAGAGGGCAAAACTACTGTTACGGTCGGTTTGGGCGATGCACTTAATGCTCTAAAAAAGCACGTTGTAATTTGCTTGCGCGAGCCATCTTTAGGGCCAGTTTTTGGCGTAAAAGGCGGCGCGGCGGGTGGCGGATACGCCCAAATTGTGCCAATGGAAGATATAAACCTGCATTTTACGGGCGATTTACACGCAATTACAACCGCCCATAATTTGCTTGCCGCAATGCTGGATAATCATATACATCACGGAAACGCCTTAAACATTGACTTGCGGCGTATCACATGGGGCAGAGCCATGGATATGAACGAACGTCAACTGCGGAATATTATCGGCGGGTTGGGCGGCAAGGCAAACGGAATACCAATAGAATCCCATTTTGACATAACGGCGGCATCGGAAGTTATGGCGGTTTTTTGCCTTTCGGACAGCATTACATCGCTAAAGGAAAATTTGGCAAAAATTGTGGTTGCGTATTCCACCGAGGGCAAGCCCGTTACCGCTGGCGACCTAAAGGCACAGGGTGCAATGGCAACCTTATTACGAGATGCGTTTAATCCCAATTTAGTGCAAACTTTGGAACACACGCCAACGTTGATTCATGGCGGGCCGTTTGGCAATATTGCCCACGGTTGCAACTCGATTAGGGCGACTAAATTAGGGCTAAACTTGGCGCAAGATTACGTTGTTACCGAGGCAGGGTTCGGCGCGGATTTAGGTGCAGAAAAGTTTTTTGATATAAAATGCCGCAAAGGCGGGTTTGCACCCAGTGCGGCGGTTGTAGTTGCAACTATCCGAGCATTAAAACATCACGGCGGTTGCCCAAAAGACAAGCTAGGCACCGAAGATTTAACCGCACTAGAAAACGGCGTTCCCAATTTGTTGCGGCATTTGGAAAATATCCAAAATGTGTACGGCGTTCCCGCAGTTGTGGCACTTAACCGCTTTGGCACAGATACCGATGCGGAACTGGCTTTGTTGCAAAAAATACTTGCAAGCAAGAATATTCCCGTTGCCCTAACAGAAGTGTTTGCAAAAGGCGGCAAAGGCGGAATAGCTCTGGCAGAAGAGGTTATAAAACTAGCCGAGCAACCCGAACAACCCGCCAAAAATTACGCCTACAATTTAGACAGCACAATCAAACAAAAAATTACAGCAATAGCAACAAAAATATACGGCGCAAGCAAGGTCAATTTTGACCCCGCCGCCAACCGAACAATCCGCCAACTAGAAAAAGACGGCTATTCAAATTTGCCGATATGTATGGCAAAAACGCAATATTCGTTTTCCGATAACGCCAAACTATTGGCAGCACCAACAAATTTTGAAATTAAAGTGCGGCAAATAAAATTATCCGCAGGTGCTGGCTTTATTGTTGCACTAGCTGGCGATATTATGACAATGCCAGGCTTGCCAGTAGTTCCCGCCGCTGAAAATATTGATATTAATGACGATGGTATAATAAGTGGCTTGTTTTGATTTTTAGGTTGGGAAAAGGTTGTCAAAATGTTTTATAGCCATAGAACGTTTGGTAGGTTTAGCCTATATCGGAATGGGCAAACGGGCGTAATGGCTGGGGACAAACGGGCGTAATGGCTGGGGACAAACGGGCGTAATGGCTGGGGACAAACGGGCGAAATGGTTGGGGACAAACGGGCGAAATGGTTGGGGACAAACGGGCAAGAAAACCACCGCAAATTTAACCGTTACATCATAAATTTAACACAAAAAAACCTTGAAAATATTAGCGGGGTCAAGGGGACGCGTTCCCTTGCGGGTCCAGGGCAGCGCCCTGGCGGGTGTGGGCAGCCTGCCCGCCGGCAGGCGGGCGCCCCCGGGTTTTATCTTTT
>WRKK01000183.1 GCA_009782245.1 Defluviitaleaceae bacterium
TGCGAATTAGCACGGGCTTGCTAAACGACGTTATCATCGAAGCAACCGCAATCCACCAGCCGCCCACCGATAAAGGTAAAGCACTCCGCATTTATTACGCTACGCAAGTTTCGGTTAAACCGCCAACGTTTATCTTGTTTGTCAACGATAGCAACCTTATGCACTTTTCGTATAAACGTTTTTTGGAAAATCGCTTGCGCGATGCCTTTGGCTTTTCGGGTACGCCAATCCACTTTATTATCCGTGAACGAGAAAGGGATAGATGATAGAAGATGTACACTTTATTAACAACGAACGGGCGGGCAAAAAGGGGAATTTTTAGCACTCCGCACGGCGAAATTCAAACGCCCGTTTTTATGAATGTTGCAACCACTGGCGCTATAAAAGGTGCGTTATCTTCGCTGGATTTGCGGGACGTTAATTGTCAGGTAGCCTTGGCGAACACGTACCACCTGCATTTACGCCCAGGCGATAGTTTAATCCAGCAAAAAGGTGGAATTAAAGCGTTTATGCGTTGGGATAAGCCGCTACTAACTGATTCTGGCGGGTTTCAAGTTTTTTCGCTGGCGGCGTTGCGTAATATTAAGGAAGAGGGCGTTTACTTTTCTTCCCATATTGACGGGCGAAAAATTTTTATGGGACCCGAGGAAAGCATGGAAATTCAGTCAAATTTAGCGTCCACGATAGCGATGGCGTTTGACGAATGTGCGCCGTATCCTGCCGAACGGGCTTATATGGTGGATTCTGTTGCCCGAACAACCCGCTGGCTTGTGCGTTGCAAAAACAGGTTGACAGAACTAAACCGCCAAGAATCCACCATAAACAAGCAACAGCTACTATTTGGCATAAACCAAGGCGGCACATACGAAGATATTCGCATAGAACACGCCAAGCAAATTGCCGAGTTAGATTTAGACGGCTATGCAATCGGCGGCTTAGCCGTGGGCGAAACTCACGCCGAAATGTACCGCATTTTAGACGAAGTTGTGCCGCATTTGCCGCAAGACAAGCCGACTTATTTAATGGGCGTTGGCACTCCAGAAAATATTTTGGAAAGTGTGGCACGGGGCGTTGATTTTTTTGATTGCGTTATGCCAGCCCGCAACGGTCGCCACGGGCATATTTACACAAGCGGCGGCAAAATAAATATGCTAAACGCCCAGCACGAAACCGACGACTCCCCGCTAGATGCCGCTTGCAGTTGCAGCACTTGCCAAAATTTTTCACGGGCGTATGTTCGCCATTTGTTCAAGGCAAAAGAAATGTTGGCAATGCGGCTGGCGGTTATCCACAACCTGCATTTTTACAACGGTTTAATGGCGGAAATTCGCACCGCGCTGGAAAATAATAATTTTAATAATTTTATGTCAGAAAAACTTGCAATGTGGTCGCAAAATAAGTTATAATATATTATGTGGTTAAGCCGCTGGTTTTGGCACTCCACAAAAGGCTAAATTGCGGCATTTGTGATTAAATGCGATTAATGTGATTGAATGCGATATAAATGCGATTAAATTTGGAATTTTAGCAAATTGGATTTTGGCAATTATTAAGGAGGCAGTTATTTTGCAAGATATGCTAGTTTTATTAAACGGAGATTTAAGCCCAATTTTGGGCGGTGGCGGCGGCGTAGTTGCCGAACCAGCCGCCACAACAGGACAAGCCGCACCAGCCCCGCAACCAGAAGCTGGTCCATTCGGAACAGTATGGATGATAGCTATTTGGGGGCTTGTCATTGTTGGTATGTACTTTTTAATGATACGCCCGCAACGCAAACGGGAAAAACAAGCCCGTGAAATGCAAGCCAACCTAAAAGTGGGCGATAACGTGCTAACTAACGGCGGTATGTTTGGGCGTATTGCCGATGTTGGGCAAGATTGTTTTGTTGTAGAGTTTGGCACAAACAGGGGTATTCGTATCCCAATAAGAAAAAGCGACGTTTTGGGCATACAAACGCCAAAATTAACACCAACCCCGCCAACCGAAACCGAAAAAGCCTAAAATTTGACCTCTATAAATTTCAACAAACTTTTACAAACTTTTACAAACTTCAATAACTTGATACAAAAACAACTGCAATTTTTGTGGTTGATTTTGCGGTTGTGGCGGAACTGGTAGACGCGTAAGATTCAGGTTCTTATGCCCGATTGGGTGTGCAGGTTCAAGTCCTGTCAACCGCAGTTTTGATTAGTATTATTAGTAATTTTAGTGATTGTAAGCAACGCCAATTAATACGGTTTTGCTCTTTGATTGGCGTTTTACAGAAAGAGGTTTTTTTGTGAATAACAACAGGAAAATTTATATAGCTGACGATGAGCTGAATCTTAGGCGCGGAATAAAGCAGTTTTTGGAAAAAGACGGCTATTTGGTCAAAGACTTTGAAGACGGCGAAACATTGCTAAAAGCGTTTAAGGAAGACGAGGCTGATATTGTTATTTTAGATGTGATGATGCCTGGCTTGGACGGGTACACCGTATGCCAAGAATTACGCAAAATAAGCCAAGTGCCAGTTATCATAACCACCGCAAAAGATACCGAAGAAGACTATTCGCTGGGGCTGGCGGCTGGCAGCGACGACTACATTACAAAGCCTTTTAGCCCCAAAATGTTGGCAATGAAAATAGAAATGTTTATCCGCCGCCTAGATTACGAACGAGAATACGCCGAACGCGACCAAATGACAGGATTATACAACAAGTTCAACGGCATGAAATATATAGAGGGCAAAATCCGCCAAATGATAGCCGAAAACAACGCTATTATAGCCAACAGAAACGACAAAAAATGCAATAGAGAATCCGATAAAGATAACCCAAAACTGGCACGGGGTGCTTTGTTTGTTATGGATATTGACAACTTTAAGCCGCTAAACGATACTCTAGGCCACCCTGTAGGCGATACAGCCATAATCGCAGTCGCCGATTCGCTTACAAAATTATTTAGAAGTACAGATATTTTATTTAGATACGGCGGCGATGAATTTATTGCGTTTGCCGTGGATATTGTGGATAACAATTTTGTTACCAAAAAAGCTGAAGAAATAGGAAAAGCAGTAAGAAAAAGCTACACAGACGGAGAAAAAACCTGCAAAATATCGGCAAGTGTAGGAATTGCCTACTTCCCAGAACACGCACAAACATATCAACAGCTACTAAAAGTCGCCGACAAAGCCTTATATAAAGCCAAAGAAAACGGCAAGGACGGTTATTTTATTTATGAAGACTAGAATCGATAAAACTGGTAGGATTGGTAGAATTGGTAAAATCGGTGAAATTGATAAAGTTGGTAAAATCAGCAAAATCGCCAATATCGCCAATATCACAAAAACTAAAGCCCTGGACATTAAAGTTAAAATGCGTACAAGAATATTGCTAAATTACGCTGTTTTGTTGCTTTCCACGTTCTTGTTGGTAATGATAATTTTCAACGTGGCTGCCAGCCAGTACATAAGCAACACCGCAATAGCACAGCTAAACTTCGGCAATATAGCCATCTCCGATACTTACCCGTTGCAAATTGACGAAAATATCCCTGTTTCTTTTTCTAGCAGCTTAAACAGCTACCGAATATATGCAAGCACTTTCCCGTTGCGACGTGTTAATGGTCAGTTTTACCGCCACAATCCCAACAGCGAAGTCATCGAAATACTAGAAAAAATCAACGAAAACTATTTTACAATTTACGATTTGCAAAACCGCCGCATACAAACAATGCACGGCGTTTATTATGTTTCCATGCACTTGTCAACCAGCATAATCTACACAGAGCCGTTTTATTGGCTAATTTACGTTGATGTAACAGGGCTTTCGCAATTTGTAAACACGGTTAATATGTTTATTATTTCTATTATGCTTACGATGTGCTTTATTGCCCTTTGTGTGGCTTATTTTTTGGCACGTTCTATTACGCAACCGATAAAAAATTTGCAAAAACTTTCGCAAGATATTGGCAACGGCAATTTTGTACCAAAAAATTTGCATTTGAAAGATTTGGAACTGGAAAATCTTAACAATTCGCTTAACAAAACCGCCAAAAAATTGGGCATTTATGACGAAAGCCAAAAATTCTTTTTTCAGAATGTATCGCACGAGCTGCGTACGCCGATAATGTCCGTAAAATGCTATGCCGAGGGCATTTTTTACGATGTAATGCAGCCCAAAGAGGCAAGCGGCATTATTTTAGAAGAGGCAGATCGCCTTGCAACGCTGGTTGAAGATATTTTGTATATTTCGCGGATTGACAATATAACTTCCAGCTATTCGCAAACAATGGTAAATTTATCAGAAATTATCCACAAGTGCATTTTGCAACAAAAGCCGATGGCGGATTCCAATAATATTAAATTTAATTTTGGCAAATTTGACACAACAATAGAATACATCTGTGTGGCGGATTTAATAGCACGTGTTATCAGCAACTTAATTTCCAACGCAATACGCTACGCAAAATCGACAATAACTTTCACGTGCTACCGAGCAGACGAAAAAATAATAATAAAGGTGCAAGACGACGGCATCGGGCTAGATGCCGCCAACATTCACCGAGTTTTTGACCGTTTTTACAAAGGAAAGGGCGGCCACCACGGGATAGGCCTAGCGATTGTGAAAGCGATAATAGATCAGCATAACGCCATAATAACGGCAGAAAATACTGCTGGTGGCGGGGCGTTGTTTACGATTGTTTTTAGTGAGGAAAATAGTGATGTTTTGGAAAGGTAAAAAGAATTTTTGCGGAAGTTGCTAAAATTTTGAAATTGTTGTATACTGTACGTAGCAAAAAAATCTGCTAAACACAGCAAATTTGCAAAACGAAAGGAGTAGCCCATGTCGCAGGAACAACAAAAATTGCTAGATGAACTTATCCAGAAATCCAAGCTAAGAATGCTTGACGAAAAAAACAACAGCAACAGAGAGATAAAGGACGGCATATTTAAGATACTTTTCAGCATATTAGAAAATGCCGCCGATTTATATTCTAGCTTGCACAACGAGCCGTGCCGCCCAGATGAAATTCAAATTTTCACGATAGAAACAGTAATATCGGGCAAACGCAAGAACGATATAGCCTTAGTAACAAAAAACAAAATAATCGCTCTATTTGAGCATATGTCTAGCCCATATGCTAATTTGCCGTTTAGATTTTTGATATATCTTGGACTTTTGTACGAGAAATGGGTAAAATTCAACCAAGACGAAAAAAAGTTGTATAGCAGCAAGCTGTACAAAATTCCAAAGCCTGAATTTGTGGTGCTGTACAACGGCAAAACGCGCCGCCCAGAGCAAGAAACTATCCGCCTATCCGATGCCTTTATCGAAACAGGCGAAACATTGGGCAATTTGGAACTGGAAGTTAAGGTATATAACATAAACAAAGGCATGAACGAGGAATTAATGAGCAAATGCAGGGTTTTAAGGGAATACTCCGAGTTTGTGGCAGAGTTACGCAAGTTTGAAAAAATCCATAAAAACTACGACACCGCCGTAGAAGAGACAGTAAAATATTGTATATCCAATAACATTTTGGAAAAATTTTTGCGAGAGCATGGAGGTACTGTTATGAGTATTCTTGTTTATGACGAAAAATTGGCTATGGAGGCCGCTATTGAAGATGCTAGAGATGCTTGGGAAGAGGGCAGAGAAGAGGGCTGGGTAAATGCAGCAACTAAATTTGCAATAAAACTGCTTAAAAAAAATCGCCCCATCGATGAAATTATGGAATATA
>WRKK01000184.1 GCA_009782245.1 Defluviitaleaceae bacterium
TTGGTTTGTTGTGCAATGGTTTCTAAATTTTCGCCTTTTTGTAACATAAATATGGCGAATTGAGTTGCCATTTGCTTGGTTATTTCTTTTGTTACTTCTTTTGTTACTTGCTTGGTTACTTGCTTGGTTACTTGCTTGGTATTTTCTTTGACAGCCGCTTGTTCCTTTTTGGCATAAAATTGCGCCATTTTTTTATTGTTTTTATCAACAGCTGCATCAACAGCCGCTTGTTCCCGTTCGGCGTACAGTTGTGCTACTTTTGTCATGTTCATTACCTCCATTACTCGGTTGGCATAATCACGGTCTATAAATTTATCGGTGGCTGTAAGTATGCCCGCTATTACAAATACCTGCAAAAGTTCGTCTGGTATCCGTTTTGCTAAATTTATTGTGTCCTCAACCAGTTGCTGCTTTTTATTTTTAACAGGCTGGGTTAAGGGAAGAATTATTAGGCGCATAATATCTTCGTCCGATAGCGGTGTGCCGTTGTCTAGCTTTGTTTTTATGTCGGAATAAATTTGGTTTGTGTCAAATTTAGACAAAAACACTTGCTTTACTGTAATGCGTACTGCACCTAAATCGTAAACTGCTGGGGCGGTTAAAATATCCCCTGTGTAAATTACTGCAATTATAACGTTTGTTACCGTAATACCCTCTTTGTCTAGTATGCTAAGCAATGCTAAAACATACCGCAAATATTTTATGAAATTCTTTTTGGCAAACTCTGATTCATATTCGCTTAAAAACAGCGATTTATCTTTTAGCAAAAATGCACCGTCGCCACGGTATTCCGCCGATATTACAGGATAATCCGTCGGCAACATTCGGTCTATTTCTGGAACATCTAACCCGTATGCGCTAAACGACTTATCTTTGTAATTTTGACCTAAAACTTTGGAAAGTATATCCTTGTTATTATGAGCTATTGGCATAAAATACTCCTCTCTTTCCCACATTATACCACAAATGCAACCGCATAACAACAAAAATTTTCACTTGACACCCGCCGCAAACCATGCTATAATCTTCCAATAACATCAAAATATCAAAATATCAAAATCAAAAAGTAGGTATCCCATGAAAAAAAAAGAATATAACAACGAAAGCATTACCGCATTAAAAGGGGCTGAACGAGTCCGCAAACGCCCCTCTGTTATTTTTGGATCAGACGGCTTAACGGGCTGTCAACATTCCGTTTTTGAAATAATATCAAACTCGATAGACGAGGCCCGCGAGGGCTACGGCTCTAAGATTGAGATAATACGCCACGCAAACGGCGCAGTTACTGTTAAAGATTACGGCAGAGGTATTCCTGTAGATTACAACACAGCGGAAAAGGCGTACAACTGGGAATTATTATTTTGCGAACTTTACGCAGGCGGCAAATTTGACAACAACGAGGAAGAAAATTATTCCTACAGTTTGGGCTTAAATGGGCTTGGTTTGTGTGCCACGCAATATAGCTCCGAATACATGGACGTTGTGGTGGTTCGGGACGGCTTTGAATATAATTTGCATTTTGAAAAAGGCGAAAATGTGGGCGGATTGCTAAAAAACCCCGCAACTACCCAACAAACAGGCTCTACAACCACTTGGCGGCCAGATAAAGAAGTTTTCACCGATACAGCGATTCCCCTCGAATATTACTGCGATACGCTTAACAGGCAAGCCGTGATAAACGCTGGCGTTTTATTTGTGCTAACCGACGAAGAAACCGAAAAAACATTTGACTTTTACTACAAAAACGGCTTGCTGGATTATATCAACCAATTATCAGGCGAAACGCCAAACGAAACGCTCGACAATAATGCGGAAAATCCAGAAAACCCCGAAAATCCAGAAAACCCAGAAAAAAACGAACTGGATTTGAACGAAACAAACGAAAATCCCAAAAAAGCCAAAAAATCCGCTAAAAAGCCATTGACAACGCCGCATATAATGCGCCACGAAACCAAAGGGCGCGATCGTGCCGATAAGCCCGAATATAAGCTAAAATTTGAAATTGCGTTTTGCTTTTCAAACACGGAAAACCGCTTGGAATATTATCACAATTCCAGTTTTTTGGAATACGGCGGTGCACCCGATAAAGCCGTCCGTTCGGCGTTTGTTTCGGCGATAGACAGCTTTTTGCGTAGCAACAGCCACTACAAAAAAGACGAAAAACGCATAATTTTCGCCGATATTGAGGATAGTCTTATTTTAATTGTAAGTTCGTTTTCCACGGTTACTAGCTACGAAAACCAGACAAAAAAGGCAATTACCAACAAATTTATACAAGATGCCATGACGGAATTTTTGAAAAAGCAGCTGGAAGTCTACTTTATAGAGAACAAATCCGATGCAAACACGCTGGCGGCACAAGTTTTGGTAAACAAACGTAGCCGTGAAACCGCCGAAAAAACCCGCACAACGCTCCGCAAAAAGCTAACGGGCACTTTAGATTTGAACAACCGAGTAGAAAAATTTGTAAACTGCCGCTCTAAAGATGTGGCAATGCGGGAATTATATATAGTTGAGGGCGATTCTGCGTTGGGCTCGTGCAAACTGGGCAGAAACGCCGATTTTCAGGCAATTATGCCTGTGCGGGGCAAAATTCTAAATTGCCTAAAAGCCGACTACGATAAAATTTTTAACAGCGACATTATAACCGACCTTTTGCGGGTGCTAGGCTGCGGCGTGGAGATAAAAACCAAGCACAAAGTTGACCTAAATGTTTTTGACCTAACTCAACTAAAATGGAACAGAATAATAATCTGCACCGATGCCGATTATGACGGCTTTCAAATAAGAACGCTGATTCTTACAATGATTTACAGGCTTGTGCCGACCCTAATAAATGAATCCAAAATATTTATTGCAGAATCGCCGCTATACGAGATAAACATCGGGAAAAAAGTGCTTTTTGCCTACTCCGAAAAGGAAAAAAGCGACATAATAGCCAAGCACGAAAGTTCGGCAAAATCGCCGCAAAAAGTAAAAATCCAGCGGTCAAAAGGGTTAGGCGAAAACGAGCCAGAAATGATGTGGCAAACCACAATGAACCCAGCCACCCGCCGCCTAATTAGAGTCATGCCCACCGACATCGACAAAACCCAACAAATGTTTGAAATCCTACTAGGCGACAACATAAAAGGCCGCAAAGAATTTATCGAAGATTTTGGCTACAAATATGTTTGAAAACCATGGGTTAAAACATTAAAACCGTGTGAGCCAAATGGGACAAATGGGACGGGCGACCGAGACGGTCGCCCCTACAAAACACCGAAATTTTAATATTTAGGGAATTACCCTGCGACAATTCAAAAATTTATTTTTTCTACGCATTACTCAACGTTACTATCGCAATTTCTGGCGGATTATACAGGCGCAACGGGAAGTGCGTTGTGCCTATTCCTTTAGATATAAACATTTTTAAGTTGCCCGTGCTGTTTTGATACCAACCCTCGCTGTATTTTGGCAATACTCCTTGGCCAGGTGCGAACAAGGTTGGCAAAAGGGGCAGTTTTACTTGTCCGCCGTGTGTGTGCCCCGCCAAAATTAGCCCAGATATATTGGGCAATTTTTGTTTTAAGTAGTCAAATATTTGCGGCTGATGGCTTAAAATAATGTGGAAGTTATCCGTGCCGTTGGCGGGTTTATCCGTTTTATTGTTGGCTTTGTTATCCGTTTTATTGTCTGTTCTGTCTGCTTTAGCCATTTTGCTTAGCAAGCTGTCTATCCCGTTAAAATCACGTTCTTGCAAATAATCGTAATCTCTAAAGCCGACGACGGATTTATTGCCTAGCAAGCTAATTTTATTATAAAGCACATTAACGCCCGTGTTTTCTAGCAATTTTGCCATTTTACTAAAGCACCAGCGTTCATGGTTGCCGTCAACGTAAAATACAGGCACTTTTTTTACCAACGATTTTATGCCGTCCAAATGCGGATAAATTTGTTTAACATTATCCAATATCAAATCGCCCGTAAATACTGCAATATCGTAATCTAGCCCTAAAATATGCTGCCATATATCCACATTTATTTTATTGGATTGCCTGTTGTGCAGATCGGATATATGCAAAATTTTTAGGTTTTTTAATTTGGCGGGCAAATTATTAAATTTTGCCATTTCGTATTTAACACGTATTGGGAGACTTGCCGCATAGCCAACAATAGGTATAGTGGCTAAAGAGCAAGCTAAACTAACTAATACAGATTTTTTCACAATTTTCCGCTCCTCACTAATGATGTACTTTAGTATTTTAACCTATCGTTTGGGCAATGTCAAGTTTTTTGTTGGATTTTTTTGTGAAGATTTTTATTGCCGCAACAAAAGCAGACAAAACGGGGCTTTTGCCTGTTTTGTCTGCTTAACGGCGGTCAATATCCCAAATTTTTTTATTAAGTTGAATTGGCATACCGTAAATTTAACGCTGTATCATTAATTTGCTACAAAAAACATTAAAAAATTAGCGGGTCAAGGGGCGCGCTCCTTGCGGGTTCTAAGGGCAGCGCCCTTAGCGGGTGTGGGCAGCGCCCACGGTTTTACAAGCCTAATAAACCAGCACCGATTTAACATTCTCGTAATCTGCCAAGGTTTTGCGGCCTTTTAGCTGTTCCAGTTCTATAAGAAAACTCATTGCTACTACTTTTGCGCCCAGTTCGGTAACGAGGTCGGCGACGGCTTTTGCTGTGCCGCCTGTTGCTAGTAAATCATCTACTATTACAACTTTGCTGTTGGCGGAAATTGCATCTCGGTGTATTTCTATTTCTGCTGTGCCGTATTCTAGTGCATAGGATTTTTTGGCGGTTTCGGCTGGCAACTTGCCGACTTTTCGGGCTGGCACGAAACCTTTTTGTAGCTTGTATGCAAGCGGAACGCCAAAAATAAAGCCGCGCGATTCTGGGCCTAAAACAAGGTCAAAGTCGATGCCCTGCAACGATTCGGCTATTGCATCTACCGCTAAAACTAGCCCTTTTGGGTCTTTTAGCACGGTTGTAATGTCTCTAAACATTACGCCTGGTGTTGGAAAATCGGGTATGTTGCGCACCATGTTTTTTAGTTCTAATTTGTCCATAAATAATGCTCCTAACTGGTTAATTTTTTGGTTTAATTTTCCCGTAAATTAAAATCTTTAATCCGCATTTGAGCGGTGGTTTTGCCGTTGTATGTGTTTGTTTCTACTGTGTGAACTATGTCTATTATCATGTTTTGCGTGTTTTGGGTGTTTGTTAGGCTTGCGGCGGCGGCAAATTCTTGGTTTAAGCCGAAAGCAATGCCTTTTAAGCCGTTTTCAAAGGTAAAAATTAGCGTGTTTTTTTCGGATATATCCCGCAGGGCTAGTATTTTCAGGTTGTAGGTTACAAAAAGCGGCTCGGGGTTTGCCTTGCCAAACGGAGCAAGCCATTCTAGTTCGGTGGCCAGTTTTACGGTTATTTCCGCTGGCTGTAGTTCTCGGTCTATGTGCAAAATTCCTTGCAAATCGGCGGGTTGTAGGGTGCAAGTTTCGTTTAGCCGTTTGCGTAACTTGTCCGCATTTTCCCTTGTTAGCGACATTCCCGCCGCCATTGCGTGGCCGCCAAATCGTGCAAGCAAATCGCCGTTAGCGAACAACGCCTCAAATATGTTGTAGCCCTCTATTGACCGCGCCGAGCCTTTTAAGATGTCCGCATCGGCACTTTTGGTTAGCAGTATTGTTGGGCGGTGCAGTTTGTCCTTTATTCTGCCAGCGACAATGCCAGCGATACTTTCGTGAGTATCTTCGTCAAC
>WRKK01000185.1 GCA_009782245.1 Defluviitaleaceae bacterium
TTCGGTAAGTTTTGCCAATGCGGCGGCGGTGGCGGCATCTATTGTTTCGGGGCTGTCTATGCCAAAATTTAGCCCAATTAGCGGTACAATGTCCATATTGCGAAAAAGGAAACTAAATTCCTCAATAACTCTGTGAAAAAACGGCTCTAATTCGTTTCTCAAAATAGGAATTGCTAAAGACCTAACGCCCCAATCAGTTCCCCAAATTACGCCGTCGTTAACCTCAGCTGTCAACGTGCGGTGCAACATACGTTGAGTAAAATCCCAGGCAACCCTGCCATCGCCCACCGCTGGAAAGATAACATTCGACTTCGTTTGTGCCAAATTTTCAATAAATATCGTGGTAACGCCATTGTTATCTACAACAGGCACAAAATTAAGAAACGGACTATCCACCATACCGAACAACGGTATTAACGTACCAAACGTTCTAAGACCAGTTTTTCTAAAGCCTCCGCGCACAACAGATAAAAACATATAATTTTCTGCCACGTGGCTCATGTGGGCTCGTGTTTCAAAGTTAACGTTTATAGTGTCAGCATCAACGTGTTCTGGTCGATATACTGGTAGCGTGTCTCGTACAACGTTTGCAAAATTTGCAAATTCCGCCCCGTCAAAGTAAGATGTTGCATTTTCAAAGTCAATAAAATCAACGCTTACACGGTTCATCATAGACATAGGCAAAGTAAATGCTCCCAAATTAACGGTATGCAAAAAACTGGCGTAAACTTCGGGATATTCATTTTGCAAAGTGTTTAACATTTGCATGATTTCCAACATGGAAACGCTGTTTTTTTGCATGAAATCGCTGACGATAGAATCGGGCAAATTGGCGTTAATTCCCATAAGTTCAATGGAAAAAGCAAACGGGAAATTGTACAACCCGCCCCGATGTTCCATTGCGGCGAATACGTTTGTGAAAAAGTCGTCCCTCGTGAGGTTTGGGTCTTGGTCGATTAGGTCGTAAACGTTCAGCAACAGACCCTCGTCGGCAAGCAAACGAACGTCCAACGGAAAACGAGTGTCCAATGCAATGTGATTCAAAAATATAACATCGTAGCCATCGCCTGCCGCTAACGTGGCTCGCAAAACGACGTTTTGTTCTGCAAGTTCAGCATTGCTCATAAAACCGTACTCAGTAAGTGCTATATTAAATTCTATTCCTTGCTCTGCAAAGTATTCTTGCATATCTCTTTCTACTGCCAATACCATGGGGGTGTACCTTTCATTGGCGAGGATTGTTAGGGTGATTGGGTCGCCGCCAAAGGTAATTGGTGCGGGTTCGGTATCAAGGGTAATTGGGGCGGTGGGTGCTTGGTTGTCGGTTGCGTTGGTGTTGCCGCCGCCGCAAGCAGTTATAATTGTGGCGGTTAGTATTAGTAGAACTGCTAGTTTTATGTAAGTAATCATAATATTCCCTCTTTCTAAGCAAAAGAGGGCGGTATTGGCAATGGCGAATATTTTATAACCGCCCCCCACGAATAACATCTTACATTACAACTTTATTATTTAGTTATGTCGTTGGCAAAATTGGTTTATTTCCTGTTACATCTATTCTGTTGCATTTGCTACACGTGCTTGGTTGGAATTTCTAATTATTTGCTGCACGTGCTTGGTTGGAATTTCTAAGTCCAACACCACTATCCGAAAGAACATCTACAACGGTATAACCAGTGGCACCAGGTCCAGAAGTAGGAACGTTTGGGTTACAGTTACAATTATTAATACAGCTACAATTACACGAACAGCTACAGTAAGACTCTAAACTATGTACTAAGTGAGTCCTGTTTTTGTTTAGCTTTTCAATTTTCATAAATGCGACAACTCCTTTCTTGTTGGATTTTGGGCAACCTTTGTGTGGCATGATGTGCAAAGTAGGGTAAATTGTGGCTATGCTATAAATTATCTAGGTTAAAAATTGATTACCATAAATTTGTTGTTACTTTGTTACTAAAACAATGGTATCACAGCTTTTAGTAGATGTCAATAGGTTTGAAAATTTTTTTGTCTTTCTAGCAGTCAAAAAAACTTGGATTGTACAAAATGTATAAAAACAAGAGTGATTATTGATGTTTGTTGCGAAAATTTACATCAAACAAACATTTGCATGGAAAATGTTTGCTTGAATTGCACAAAAATTTCTGCATATTATATTGAAAGTTATACACTTAATCCACTTGCAAATATTCGTCAACCACCTAACAACCACAAACTAGCCCTATTATGAACCTCCTGTGCCAAATCTTCGGCAGTAATAACCCCCAACATAAACGAATTAAAAAGGTCGCCGCTCCAAAAGAGAGTGGCGGAACTTCCGTCTATGACAGAAACGGGGCTATTGGCTAGTTCGGTAATTTTTGCCAAAGCGGCGGCTCTGTTTGCGGCAATTTCGGCTTGTGTGCCAAAGTTAAATTGATTGCCTGTGTTCTCCACTTCCTGCATAACCCTGTTAAATTGCGGTTCTAGTTCATCTCGCAAAATTGGGATAACAAACGTGAAACTGCCAAAATGACCTGCTCTACTTAACATGAAACTAGTGGTGCTTAGCATACGGTGTAGCAGCTGTTGCGTAAAATCCCAAGCTACGATGCCGTCGCCTAATACTGGAAAAATTACCGTAGCAAATGTGTTAGATAATACTGGTTCCGTGTCTAACAAAAGTTTACCGTTATTGTCTGCAATGGGAATAAAATTGAGAAATTGCTCGTTTTTGGTTGGAAAAAACGGCGTTAATTCGGAAAATTGGTCAAACCCTGCTACACGGGAAATGCCCGTAACGCCTAGCAAAATGTTTTGTTCCGCCATTCGGTTCATATCCGCAACGCTGCCAAAAACGGAGAAAACATTTCTCGAGTCAAAAGTTTCCGAGTGTGTTATAGGAACTGTGTTTTGTAGGACTGTAATAAGATTCATAAATTCGGCACTATTAAAGTGAGATACGGAGTTGTCAAAGTCAATAAAATCGCTTAACACGCTAATTAGCGCTACGGTATGAAAATGGAGCGCTTGAATATTGGAAGTATGCGGAAAACTGGCGTAAATTTCGGGATATTCGCTTTTTAGGCGGTTTAGCAGGTTCATTATCTCCAATAATGAGATTTGACTTTTTTGAGAAAAATCGTTGAGGAAAGAATCGGGCAAGCTGGCGTTAATACCAACAAAATCGAAACCAAAACTAAACGGGAAACTGTACAATCCGCCCCGATGTTCCATTGCGGCAAAAACATTTGTGAAAAAATCGTCCCGTGTTAGATTTGGGTCTTGGTCGATTAGGTCGTAAACATTTAGCAAAAAGCCGTTATCCGCAAACGAACGTATGTTTAACGAATCATAATTCAAAAATACAATATCATAACCCTCGCCAGCCATTAGCATAATTTGCAAGGTTTCGTTGTGCCGATAGTGCATAAAGTTTTCTGTAGAATAATCTGTAAGTTCTATGCGGAAGTTTATCCCCTGCTCGGCAAATTGGGTTCGCATATCAGATTCTACCGAACGTATTAAATTTGTGTACCAATCTTGGGCTAGTATTGTTAGGGTAATGGGGTTGTTGGCGGGTGGGTTTTGGGTATTGTCGGTGTCGGGGTTATCGCCGCAAGCGGTTATTATGGCGGCGGCTAGTATTAGCAGGATTGCCAATTTTATCAATTTTGTTTGGGTTGTCATAAAATCTCCCTTTCTGAAAATCAGAATTTTCAAGTTATCGTCAAGTTATCGTAAATACTATGGTAGCACAATTTTTGGGCGATGTCAAAAAATTTTTCAAAATTTTTTCAATTTGAGAAAATGTTGAGTTTTAGCGGTTGCACGGGCGGTTTTTTCATAAAACTCCGCCCGTACGAAAAATTTCTGCATTGTCAATTTTCCCATTCCCCAGCCAGCCACAAAGTAGTGCGTTCCTGTGCCTTTTGCCCTAATTCTTCGGCGGAAATCTCCCCCGCCATAAACAAGCCCACAATATCACCGTTCCGCCAAACATCAAAGGGTGTTCTATCGGCAAAAACTATGGGGCGGTTGGCTAGTTCGGTAAGCCTTGCCAAGCCACCAGCGGCGGCATCTATTATTTCATCAATACTTTCCAATGCCTCGGCAAAATTTAACTCGTTTAGCGACACAAAAGTAGGGTTTGCCCAACGCCACCAAGCATATTGCTCGATAACCCTGTTAAAATGCGACTCTAGTTCATTTCTCAAAATGGGGATAGCTAGTGAGGCATTACCAAAACTAAGCCCAAAAATTTCAGGGGCTGATGTTTCAAGCCGTAGCATACGTTGCAACATTCGCATGACAAACTCCCAAGCAACAGCACTATTATCCCCTGCTGGAAATACGACATTTGCCCATGTGTCCCAAATTGCAGAAATATCTACCACAAGATTACCGTTATCGTCTGTAACAGGCACAAAATTGAGAAAAGCATCGTTTTCAAGCCCAAATAACGGGATTAAGGGTGTAAAATTTGTAACACCAAAGCCGATACTACTTGAACCTGAAGCGCCTAACAACATATGCCGCTCTACAACTTGCGTTATGCCGCCTGGTGTTTCAAAATTGAAAAGTATCACAGGTTGGAGAATTTCCTGCAAATTCTCTGGCGGCGAAATTGTGGCTTGCATTAGGTTTGCAAATTCTATAAATTCTGCTCCGTCAAAAAACGATTCCGAGTTGCTAAAATCAATAAAATTTGGCATTACTCGCTGTAACATTGTTGTGGGCATATGGAATTCGGTAAGGTTGGAAGTATACGGAAAACTGGCGTAAACTTCGGGATATTCGTTTTGTATTGTGGCGGCTATTTGCATGGCCTGCCGCCAGGAGATGCCGCTTTTTTGCATGAAATCGTTGACGATAGAATCGGGCAAATTGGCGTTAATTCCCATAAACTCAAAACCAAAAGTAAGCGGTAGCATATACAGCCCACCCCGATGTTCTAGTGCGGTAAGCACATTTGTAAAAAAGTCGTCCCGTGTGCGGCTTGGGTCTTGGTCGATTAAATCGTAAATGTTTAACAACGAGCCGCTATCGGCAAACGGGCGGAGATTTAGAGGAAGTGTATTCAAAAACACAATATCATAGCCGCTACCTGCCGCTAATGCAGGTCGTAAAAGGTCATTTTGATAGATTTGTCCGCCGACAAATCCATCGTGGTCTGTAACGGTTACTCTAAAATCTATTCCGTGTTCTGCAAAAAGTTCTTGCATTTCTTCTTCTACTGCCCATATTAACGGGGAAAATGTATCTCTGGTGCGTATTGTTAGGTTGATTGGGGCGGTGTTGAGAAAAAGCGGGTTGGCGGGGGGCGGTTGGTTGTCTAGGATAATTGGGTCGGGGGCGGGGAGGTTGTTGTCGGTTGTTTCGGTGATGCCGGGGTTATCGCCGTTGCCGCAAGCGGTTATTATGGCAGTAGCTAGTATTAACAGGATTGCTAGTTTTACGTACTTGGTCATAAAATCTTCCTTTCAAGTTGGATTTTTGGCAAATTGTGTGTGGCGTATTTGCAAAGTGGATTATGATGTGGCTACATTGTGAGTTACCTCGATTGGAGAGCGTGGAGAGCGTGGAAAGCGGCTACCGTAAATTTATTATCTAATTGCCAGTAAAACAATGATACCACGGCATTTTGCAAATGTCAATAGGGTTGGCGAATTTTTTTGTGCAATCCTCAACCCCCCAACAACCACAAACTAGCCCTATTATGAACCTCCTGCACCAAATCCTCCACACTAACAACCCCCAACATAAACGAATCAAAAAGCCC
>WRKK01000186.1 GCA_009782245.1 Defluviitaleaceae bacterium
GACGGTCGCCCCTACAAAAACGCCACCCGCCCGCCTGACGGCGGTCAGGTAGGGGCGACCGTCCTCGGTCGCCCGTCCGTCTAATCCCTAATGGTTCAATATTTTGCGTAAATCCCACAAAAAAACAACCGCTTAAAAAGCGGTTGTCAATCTATCTATCCTAATAATTAACAGCTCTAATCTCAAAATAAGCCTGCGGGTGCAAACAAACGGGGCAAACGCCAGGGGCTTTCTCGCTGTCGTGCAGGTGTCCGCAATTTCGGCAAATCCAAACTTGCTTTTCTTGCTTAACAAAAACTTTTTCTTCTTTTACATTGTTCAACAGGTTGCGATACCGCTCTTCGTGCGATTTTTCGATTTTGCCAACCGCATCAAATAGTGCCGCTATTTCCTTAAAGCCCTCTTCTTTGGCGGTTTCTGCGAACCCTTTATACATATCTGTCCATTCATAATGCTCGCCGTCGGCGGCATCTAGCAAGTTTGTTGGTGTATCTGGAACATTTCCGCCGTGCAACGCCTTAAACCACAATTTTGCGTGTTCCATTTCGTTGCCAGCTGTCTCGTCAAAGATGGCTCCCAACTGCTGGTAGCCCTCGGTTCTCGCTTTTGAGGCATAATACGAATATTTATTTCTTGCCATGCTTTCGCCAGCAAACGCCTCTTGTAAATTCTTCTCGGTTTTCGTACCTTTTAGTCCTGTTACGTTCATGTCAACATCTCCATTCTATAATCCTAAACATTAAGGCTGCGGCTCTTTAGTCCAGCGGAGTAATTTAATAGCGAGCCCGCCTTTTTGGATTTTCGTAAATTTTTAGAAAATTGCGGAAAATATCCGCCCGTTCAATTTATATTTAACCTACCAAAACTATACTACTAAACGGCGGAATTGTCAAGTGCACAATTCCAGATTCCACAGAATATTTTTTGGCTGTTTTTTCGTCATTTTTATCATTTTTATCTTTTTTGTCTTCTTTTCCATTTTTATCAAACGTGTAAATTTCTTCCCGATGTTCGCTGGTTTTGTCGAACGTTGCCAAAACACACGTCATTTCGCCAGTGCGGCAGCCCATTTTCCAAACGGGTAGCGTTATTTTTTTTTCTACATCGTTGTTGTTGATTGCGACCGCTATTTTACTGGTTTTGTCCCAACGGGCGAACGATAACACGCCATATTCATTCCACAAAAATTCTACCGAGCCGCTCCGCAATACGGGATAATTCCGCCGCAATTCCGCCAAATCTTGGTGCAGTTGCAGCAGTGTTTTGTCTTCTTTGCCCCACGGGAAAACCCGCCTGTTGTCGGGATCCGTCCAGCCAGCTAAACCAGCCTCATCGCCGTAATATATCGTTGGCGCACCTGGCCATGTCATCTGAAAAACAACCGCCTCCATCATAACTGCCTTGTGAACGCCGTTTTCTGCCGCCTTGCCGCCGCGCGTGTGCAAACGCCCAGTTTCGCCGTTTGTGCGCGTCAAAAACCGCGAATGATCGTGGTTGGATAGCTGGTTCATTGAAACCTGCAACGCATGAACGTTAAACCTCGACATATGATACCGCATTGCGTTTTCAAAAGCCATTGCATTGCATTTCAAATGCCCTTGGTGTTCTTCGCTGTGCTTGCTGACTCCCGTCAAAAACCAAGTTAGCGGCTCCATGAAAGCATCGTAATTCATTACCGTATCCCACTCTCCGCCAGAAATCCACGGAGAAACATCGCCATAATGCTCCGCCAAAATAATTGCATCGGGGTTCGCCGATTTTACCGCCGCACGAAAATCCCGCCAAAATTTGTGGTTAAACTCTGGACTTCGCCCTAAATCGGCGGCAACGTCCAACCGCCAGCCGTCAATGTTGTACGGCGGCGAAACCCATTTTTTGGCAATTCCCAAAATGTAATCCTGTAACTCGGGCGAATCCTCAAAATTCAGCTTGGGGTGATTATCGTTGCCCCACCAACTGTCGTAACAGTCGTTGTTGGGCCAATCTTTATCGTACCACAAGAAATATTTATTGTACGGGCTGTCCTCGCTACGGTACGCACCGTCTGGGTAGCCCATCGTCTTGTAAAAGCCTGGCTTGTCGAGCCATTTATTGTAGCAACCGCAATGGTTAAACACGCCGTCCAAAATGACCTTTATTCCGTGGGCGTGTGCGGTTTCTATCATTTTTATGCACAGTTCGTTGCTTGCCTCTAGGTTGACTTTGTCGGCGGTGCGCGCCATGTATTTTGTGGCGTAACGATTGTGAAAGCGGTCAAAATTCAGCACTTGTCCGCCGTCCTGCTTGATAACGCCGAAATGCGGGTCAACATAATCATAATCCTGAATATCGTATTTGTGGCTTGACGGCGACACAAAAAGCGGCGACAAATAAAGTGCCTCAACGCCCAGCGACTGGAGATAGGGCATTTTGTCGATAATTCCTTGCAAATCTCCGCCGTAAAAGTTGCAAATATCGTCCGTTTCGATAGGGTGCTCCCAGGCAAGGGATTTGCACACGCGCCCGATGTAGAGATACTCGTAATTTAGGGGATCGTTGGATTTATCGCCGTTGTAAAAGCGGTCGATAAAAATTTGGTACATGATAGCGCCTTTTGCCCAATCTGGCGTACGAAAACCAGGCACAACTTTGAAGTTGAAATCCTCGTTGACATTGCTGTGCAAGCCATTTTTATTGTAAAAGTAGCGCGATCCATTTTTGTCAACCGAAAAATGATACCGTAAAATTTCTTTGCCAAGCCGATATTTGGCGGCATAGTAATCAAAAAGGCTGTCCGACTTTATTTTGGACATGGGAACAGTTTTGCGGCTGGTATGAAAAAGGGCGGATTCAACGTTGTTTTTGGCGGTACGCAAGGTAAAAGTAACAACCTCGCCAGGGTCGGGGTCGTAGGGTTCGACGTACTGTTTGGTTTCGTCGCTAAAAATAGCGTCCATATTAAGGTAAGTTTTGGCGGATTTCGCCAGCATATACCGCAAGCCCGCACCTTGCAGCGCAGAAACATTTGTGTTCATAATAGTTGCCCTTTCTTTTGGTCATTTTGGTAGATTTTGTGAATTTTGTATATTTTGTGCAAATTGCTGAATTTTTGCGTTGTTTTCGTTTTCAATTTGTTTATTTTTTCGGGGGATTATCCCGCACGGCTGGTTCAACACGGCTGTTTGGGTGTGTTCCCCGTTAAGCGAGTAAAATCGTCCACGCCAGCCAAGTTTTTATCTTCAAGACTTTATTTATATTAGCACAAAATTTTTGCGGTGTCAATAGTAAGATAAAATTTTTTGCGATTTTGCTAAATTATATTGGGGGGCGGGTGGCGTAGCAAAATAAATTTTGTTCCTTTGTTCATTCGATAAATGAGTAATCAATAAGTTTGGCTGTACCTAAAATTCTTTTACCCGCGCACATAGCCAAAATATCATTTGTTGACAAAATAGGGGTCAAAGCATTATACGCCTCGTCTTCTACAGTAAAAAACTGTATGCGTACATCATATTCAGTATTCGCAAAATAAATTTCATTATCGCTTATTACGTGTCCCGAAAAAATCAAATTGTCAGCAAATCTGAAAGCAATGCGAAATTCGCTATCGTTTGCGTAATTTTTACCTTCTAAGGTAAACTTAATTTTTGCCTTGGCTTTTAACATATAAATTCCTCCCCTCTACGAAAACTTAGTATTTTCTTTGTTGTTAAAATATGGGGCAAACTTTTAATATCGCCTTGTTAAAATCTTCTAAAACTTCTTCTTGAATTTCAACAGTACCTTTTTTGAACAGGAATGGATCAACATTAGTAAAATCACCAATCTTGTTTAATACAGTGTGTTTTATTTCAACTTCAAATACAGCCACTAAGGAGTTATTAAATGCTTTATTTGCAAATAAAAGGGTTTCTTCAAAATCCAATCCAAAATATTTCACGGTGTCCCTACCCTCTCGCAATGCAAATTTGCCTATCTTCATAATTGACAAGTATTCTTCTACACCTACAGCCCTGTATAATTTTATCGTTTTTGGTACTTCAAACCCGTTTTTATTATTTTCTTGTTTAGGTTCAGTAAAACAACTCGTTTTGTTGATACTCATTTATACCCCTTTTCATTAGTCTTTTTGAAGTTGATATGTTGTTTGGGATTCCTATTAAGTAAAGGCTACCCCCTCTATGTTTTCCTTTTCAATTTGGGATTTTTGCCTAATTACCTGCTATTTTTCAAGCTCTGTTTGTTGCCAGTTATTCTCTCGAATAATAGCACTTACTTCTTCTTCAGTAAGATTGAGTTCCTTGGCTATTTTTGCTACTTCCCAACCTGCCGTTACATAATAAACTTTGATTTCGCCAGCGAGTATACCCTCAAGTCTTCCCTCGTATATCCCTGCGAGTCTTTCTTCTTCCAATAGTGTCAACTTATCTTTCACCTCCGCAAACTACCAATTATTCCCTTGAATAATAGCACTTGCTTCTTCTTCAGTAAGATTGAGTTCCTTGGCTATTTTCGCTACTTCCCAACCTACCGTTACATAATAAGCTTTGATTTCGCCAGCGAGTATACCCTCAAGTCTTCCCTCGTATATCCCTTCGAGTCTTTCTTCTTCCAATAGTGTCAACTTATCTTTCACCTCCGCAAACTACCAATTATTCCCTTGAATAATAGCACTTACTTCTTCTTCAGTAAGATTGAGTTCCTTGGCTATTTTTGCTACTTCCCAGCCTAACGTTACATAATAAACTTTGATTTCGCCTGCGAGTAGCCCCACGAGTATCCCCTCGTCTATTCCCTCAAGTCTCCCCTCAAGCCTTTCTTCCTCCAACAATGTCATCTTATCTTTAACCTCCTGTTCACGCTTGAATGCTCTGAATTTCTTTTTGTAAAATTCAATTATTTTCATTACCTCTGGCGATTTTGGCTCTATTTGCTGACCCAATAAGAATTTCGCTAATTCAGCTATTTTGCCCGTTTTCTCTTTGGCGATTCTTTTCAAATCCACAAATAGGATTTTTGAATTTAGCGGATAAGCCTGCCCGTTTATTTCACTACGCAAAGAGTACACTTCAAAACATAAGCCGTGCAAAACTTCGTCCAAATGGTCCGCTAAAAACCAAATTTGATAGGCATCTTTTCTTGTTGTGCCTTTTTCTTTGTTTTCCTCTGTCTCGCCTTTTTCTATGCCCAAACCAAAATATGTAACTGCTCTTGTTACAACAGGCGGCACAACACCCTTGGTTCGATTTTGAAGTTCAATGTATACGTGCTTTTTGTCTGTCAACCTAAAATCCTGTTTTCTTTTTGCGTCCATGTGCAGTAAATAGATGTATTGGTCTATAACTTGGGCGTTTTCCGAATCGATAAAGGGCATATATTCCTCTTCGCTGTTTAAGTCTTCTAAAAATATGTTGACAGCGTTTGCTAAAATGTCTGCACCCGTATTGTCTTTGTGGGCATAGTTCATAAACAAATCGTACATTGGAGTGATTTTTCTTTCTTTGCCGTTGGTCAGCAATACCGTGCCGTCCCAATAAAATTGCGTATTTGTCTCATCAGCCATAACTTCACCTCTCTTTCATTATATTTCTGTTGATGTCATTTGTCAAGATATTTTTGTCGCTTTTGCTGCACCTGTGAATTGTCCTTAAATTTCGTAAAATCCGTAAAATTCGCCGCATTTCTAAAGATTATTGAACAATCCGCCAATCAAGCCACTTTGAAAGTATTCCGCAAAAACGCCTCATAGATAGCAATATGTTTCTCGCAATCTACCGCATTG
>WRKK01000187.1 GCA_009782245.1 Defluviitaleaceae bacterium
CCCTGGCGGGTGTGGGCAGAGCCCACGGTTTTACGGTTTTGAACTTAGTCTCAAACAGAAAAATCCATACCGTTAGGGTTTTCTTCGTCATCGTTGTTGTTTTCGTGGTGGCTTTCGTGGGCTGACCTTGTTACTGTGCGTGTTTCGCCGCCTGATACGTATTGTGCACCGCATTCTGGGCAAAATGCGGTAAAAAGCCGTATGGTGTTTTCTACTACTTGTCTGCCCTCACGTTCGGCACGGCTTGCCTCGCGGGTGTAATGTTCCCGTTCGTGGGCGAACACCGCAGTTGCCGCTTGGCTTGGGCTTATTCTGGTTGGCGCTTGAAACGATACGCCAGAATCATCAGACCTATCCACATAGCGGCGGTTTTGGCACGTTTGGCACATAGCATCTCGTATATCGCTGGATTCCTGCGTTCGCTCCATTCTGGTGTTTGGGTGGTTTCTGTCCACGGGCAAAAATGCTGACGGATTTGCGTAAAATTGCTGTTGCGGCTGCCCTTGTATTGGGTTAAAATCCATGTTAATCAACTCCTGTACTAAAATTATGTTTTAATTATACGCTGTTGCTAAAATTTTGGCAAGCAAAAATTACGAATTATAATAAATTTGCCTTTTATTCAAAACTGTGCTACAATTATCAAATATCCGCAAAATACGGTACGAATTTAGCGAAAATTTAGCGAAAATTTAACACAAATTAATATTAATTCAGGAGAAAAAGAAAAAACTATGGATAAAACGATAGATAAAATATTAGATGTTGACATAGTGCAACAAATGCAAGATAGCTACATAGAATATGCGATGAGCGTTATTGTCGCTCGTGCCTTGCCAGATGTTCGGGACGGCTTAAAGCCCGTTCATAGACGCATTTTGTATTCTATGGCAGAAATGGGCTTAGAACCTAGCAAAGGACACAAAAAATCGGCACGTATTGTGGGCGACACAATGGCAAAATATCACCCGCACGGCGATGCCTCTATTTATGATGCGATGGTTCGTATGGCACAAGATTTTTCTATGCGATACCCGCTAGTTGACGGACACGGCAATTTTGGCTCTATGGACGGCGATGGTGCCGCCGCACACCGCTACACCGAAGCTCGGCTGGCTCGGCTTTCTTTGGAATTGCTAGACGGAATTTCCCAAGATACCGTCGATTTTAACCCCAACTATGACGGCGAATCCAAAGAACCCACCGTTTTACCCGCTCGGTTTCCCAATTTGCTGGTAAACGGTACTTCGGGTATTGCGGTTGGTATGGCAACAAATATCCCGCCGCATAACTTGCACGATGTCATTAACGCCGTCCTGCACATTATCCAAGATAGGCTGCACGGCAGAGAAACCGATATTTTTAAGCTGGTTGACATTATAAAAGCCCCCGATTTTCCCACGGGCGGCGCAATTTTGGGAACAGCTGGCATAAAAGAGGCGTATCTTACGGGCAGGGGCAAGGGTACATTGCGCGCAACAGGCGAAATTATGCCAATGCCTGGCAATGTCAACCGAGAAATTATTGTTTTTACGAAAATTCCGTATCAAGTAAACAAAGCCAAACTAGTGGAACGCATGGCGGATTTGGTAAAGGATAAAAAAATTGACGGTATAACAGATATACGAGATGAATCGAACCGCAACGGCGTTCGTATCGTTGTGGAATTGCGCCGTGATGCAAACGCCAATGTTGTGCTAAATCAGCTGTACAAGTTTTCGGCTTTACAGGAAAATTTCAGCATTTTAATGCTCGCCTTGGATAAAAATCAGCCAAAAATAATGAACCTGCAAACGGTTTTATCGCTATATTTGGATCATCAGGAAGAAATAGTAACACGGCGCACAACGTTTGAGCTAAACAAGGCAAAGCGACGGGCACATCTTTTGGAGGGCTATTTGAAAGCCTTGGAAAATATAGACGATTTAATCGCACTAATAAGAGGTTCGCAAGATACAGCGGCGGCACGGGAAAATTTGCAAGCCCGCTACGATTTTACGCAAGAGCAAGCAACAGCAATAATAGAAATGCGGTTGCGAGCCTTAACTAACATGGAAAAAACCCGCTTGCAACAGGAATATGACGAACTACAAGTAACTATCAGCGATTTAACGGAAATTTTGCAAGATAACGCCAGATTATACGCCGTAATAACCAACGAACTGACCGATATTCAAAAACGATACGGCGACAAACGCCGCACGGAAATTTTGCACGACGAAACCGAGGCGGAAATACTTATCGAAGACTTAATCGACGATACCGAAACCGTTATCACAATGTCGCATTTGAACTATGTTAAGCGAATGTCGTTGGATACGTACCGAACCCAGCGGCGCGGCGGCAAGGGCGTTATTGGTATGCAAACCCGCGAAGAGGACGTTGTAAAAGATTTGATAGTAGCCAACACGCACGATTATATCCTGTTTTTCACAAATTTGGGCAGGGCGTACCGCATAAAAGCCTACGAAATCCCCGAAGTTGGGCGCACGGCAAAGGGAATTGCATTGGTCAACCTGTTAAATTTATCGGCTGGCGAAAATGTGGCGGCTATTATCCCGCTTAACAAGAACATCAAAAATTTGGAGCAGGAAAGCTACTTGACAATGGTAACTCGCAAGGGCGTAATAAAAAAAACATCGCTGAATTTGTATGCAAATATTCGCAAGCAAGGTTTGGTAGCGTTGAATATACGAGAGGACGATTCTTTGATAACGGTGCTGCATTCTTACGCTGGACAGACGATAATTGTAGCGGCGGCATCTGGCAAGGGCATACATTTTGAAGAAAGTAAATTGCTTGCCAAAGGTCGAGCCGCCACTGGCGTTAAAGCCATGAAGTTAGACGAAAACGACTACATCATAGGGGCAACCGTTGTAGAAGAAGACACTAGCATATTACTTGTTTCGGCTGGCGGACTGGGCAAATGCACCAGCGCAGATATGTTCCGCATACAAGGCAGGGGCGGCAGCGGCGTAAGAATCTACAAAACTACCGAAAAAACGGGCAACCTAATAGGTATATCCGCCGTAAAAGAAACGGACGAACTGCTTTTAATAAATTCCGAGGGCGTTATTATCAGAACCCCCGTATCTACAATATCTATGCAGGGCCGCAATACGCAGGGCGTAAAACTAATACAAATGGACGCTGGCGTTAGTGTTATTGGTATGGCAAAAGTTAGTGATGTTGAGCATGACGAGGTTGGTTAGAGCAACCCCCCCGTGGGCAGACAGGTTGCCCACGGGGGGGTTGGGTTGACATTATCACAACCCGCTATAGCGGTTTATACTCGAACAACTTCAAAACAGATTTATTTAGGAGAAAACGGGCGGATAATATCCCAGAAGCATCAACTTAATAAAAAAAGTTCACAAATACCAACAAATCGATTAAAATTGAATTAACACAAAACAACAACCGAGGATGGTACCTGTGAACAAAATAAATTTTACCGAAAAATAAAAAAAATCAAGATATAAATGCCGAAGTGCAAAAATTAATAAAAAATCTGCCTAAAAATCTTGACGAAACGGCTAAAAACCATGGTGCAATAATTAGACGGCGTAAAGTTGACCCGTCTGCCTGTCCGCCGACAGGCAGACCAGCGGACAGGAAGTGCCGTAAGTTTGTTTTTAGCAATAGCCCAGTATATTATTCTGGAATTGTCGCAACTTCTGCCCTGCCTGCGACAGGCAGGCGGCAAACAGGGCAAGTTTTTTATTAATTTTTGCACTTCGGCATTTATATCTTGACTTTTTTATTTTTCGGTAAAATTTATTTTGTTCACAGGTATCATCCTCGGTTGTTGTATTGTGTTAATTCAATTTTAACCGATTTGTTGATATTTGTGAACTTTTTTTGTTAAGTTGGTGCTTATGGGATATTATCCGCCCCTACATTTTAGATAAACGCAATTTTTCAACCCTTGATTGGCGTTAATAACAAACAAACGGCAATAAAGCAATCCGCCGTTCGTTTGGCGGTTTTTGGTGCGGGTTTTAAGTTAGTGTTAAGTTGATTACAGTATATATTGCCCGTATTTATGTAGTTTTTAGCAAAAGTTACTATATTTTGGTTATTTCGCCGTTTTTGTTGGTTATGGTTTTATTCATAATTTCTACTAAATATTCACAACTTTTGCCCATATGCCAAGCTGTTAAGGCAAAACGCCCCGCACCACGTATAATAACCTTGCACATAGATATAAGTTGCAAATCTTTATAGCTGTCAAAGTGATGATTCCAATCAACATAGGTAATATTTTCGCCAAAAATATTAAAGCTAAATTTTTCGGCGTTTTTTCGGCAAAAATCCATATCATCGGAAAACACTAGCAGGTGTTTGTTTTTGTATTTTGCAAAAAATTCGTGGGTTTGCAAAATGTCTATTCCTTTTTTGTAGTCCAATTCGTCATGGTCTTTTGAATAAAAATACCCTACCACACGATCGCCACGCCGCACATGAATGGCTATTAAATCGCTAGTTTTGGCTAATTGTGCAACTTTATAGTTGTTCGTATCTTCTTCTGATATTTTCGGAAAAATTGTGTATTTTTCAAAACTTTCTTTTGACACGTAGGAATCGTACATATAGTTGCAATGAATTGCAAGCGTTTTTTTGGGCATTTTGTTAGCTATTAAGTCTTTATGCTGCTCTATATCGGCTGGCATCATTACTATTCCGCCAGAAATAATTTTCACACGTTCATAAACACCGTCTTTCAAGCCCTGCATACCTCCAACAATACTGGTCATAGATATAATATACAATTCCTTTAGCCCTAGATAAAAATATTGCTCGAATGGAGTTAAATGGTAATGGGGACCTTTTCCGTGCGGCAACTTAAAATTGTACAACGCCCAACGCAATCTAGGGGAAAATCTTTGGCTAAACCGTCTTTCGTTTACCTGCGGCAGAGCTATTTTGTGGGCAGTAATTCCCTCAAAAATGTACCACCAATCAAAATGAAAATCATCTACAAACAGTTCCAAGCCGTTTTCTTCGCAAAGCTGCATATGAAAATATAAGTTGGAAATTTGATCGCCTGTACCGCTCATAATTTTTAATATCCGTGTCCTCTCCTCAAACAAAAACCCAGCATCAACTTTAGGCTGATAATCCGCAAAAATTGGCAACGGCTTATTTTGCAGGGCAATCACATAATTTTCATTATCCAAAATATCTGCATAATCTATGAAGTACAGGGATTGCTCAAAATCGCCAATATTGGCAAACGTTAAAACAAACGGCTCGGTGCATTTTCGCCTACCACGCTCAAAGTAGGTTGCCCACGATTCCAACGCTTGATATATGTGATTTATGCCGCAAGTGTAGCCGTTTTCAATAAATTTGGTGTAATCCCATTTTGGTTGCGGCAGATTGTCAAAAATAAATAACCCCTCTTCCGAAAGTTCCAAAAAGTGGCTGTTTTCCAGCGAAATTATTACTTTTGGCTGATATGCTGTGCTTTCCAGATTTATTGTGTTGTATTTGTAGTTGCGTAATGTTTCCACGTTTTTGTGGAATAACTGTTGCGTGTGGTTTGGCGTTTTGATGGTGCTTATTAATTGCGGCAGTTTTTCCGATAAAGCGGTTAGTTGGGCGGTTTCTTCTGTTGGTTCTGTGGGCTCGTTTTTTGTTGGCTCGTCAAGTTTTAGCAAGCTGGGCAACTCGACTTGTTGCAACCAAAACAAAGCCAAAATGTCGTCATAATCGCAAAAATTTTTTTGGGATTTAAGCAATTTTTCCAGAGTTTGTAGGTCTTTTCCGCCATCTGCGATGTAGTTGGAGATACCCCCCCCCCCCCC
>WRKK01000188.1 GCA_009782245.1 Defluviitaleaceae bacterium
CGCCCCTACAATACGCCTCCCCGCCTGCCTGTCGGCAGACAGGTAGAGGCGACCGTCCTCGGTCGCCCGTCCGTCTAATCCCCAATGGTTCAATAAAAGTGTACGCAGGTGGGCGGATATTGCGGGGTAGTCTACTCAAAAAAACACAACCCAATAATTAAGCGAAAAAAACCGCATTACCGTCAGCCCTTGCGGCAAAAAGGCAAACGGCACTATTCCGCCAGATGCGAAGTACATTGACAGTGCAACCGAAAAAATAAAAATTCCGCGGTTGCTGGCTTGTTGGCATATTTTGCCAGCCAAAAGCCCAAAAAGACTGATTATTAGTGCCGAGCCAAAAGTTGCCGCAAGCCCCAAAATTGGGATTATTGGTGCGGAGACAAGCAACATAGCGGCAAAAATCCCAGCAAATTTTATTGTGATAATGTTGATTTTTGGCGTTTGTGCCAACTTAAACCGTGCCAACATTGCAGTAGAATACCAGGGCAAAATTTTAATTATAACCAAAAGTCCCAAAAATTGCCAAAAAACCGCAAAACGCCGCAAAAAATAATCGGCTACGTTACCCGCAACTAGTGGTAATTGCTGGGTTTGGAAGATGTCTTGATGGTTAAGTAGTTCCATTGCAAAGGCAATGTTTACGGGCAATATTAACTCGCTTTGCGGTATACCTTGCATTTGTGCGTATTCTAATGTGGCAAAAACGCCAGCTTGCGATACCGATAAATACGCAATGCCGCCCGTAGCCACTAGTTGCGCCAAATTTGCTTGCAATGGATAACTGTTATTAACAAAAATTGTAAACGGGCTATTTATGCCAACAAATACATCTTGGGTAAAATTTGGCGGAATTTCAATAAATGCGGGGATAATCCCGTTTTGCAACTGCTCCATCGCCTCGGACATCTCCATAAATTGCAGGTCGATAATGTATTCGTCAAAAAAGTTGAACACAAAAAGAATCTCGGCGGTTTCGTCGTGGTTGACAACGCCGATAGTAAACGGCTCAAATAGGCTACCACGCTGGGTTAGTTCCGCAACGGCGACGTTCAGCAAAAAAAACATAGCCAAACTAACTAGCCAAAAAACCAATATTCCCGCAAAGGTGCTAAAATAGCGTTTAATTTCAAGTGTTAGCATTGTAAGCATAGTTTAGCATCTCCTCTGTTGGCTTGCCAGAATAGGCAAAAAGTCCCTCGTTTATTATATGTACGCAATCGCACCAAAACAGTTCGTCTGGCTGATGTGATGTAAATATTATAATTTTGCCAGCCGATTTTAATTGCTGGATAAGTGCGGCTAATTCTTGCTTAAAGGCAATATCTAGTGCGGCGGTGGGTTCGTCCATTATTAATATTTTGGGATCTGCCAGGCAAGCTAAGGCAATCGCCACCCGCTTTTTCATGCCGCCCGATAGTAATTTGGTTTTTTTCCGCAAAAAATCGGGTTCCCAGGGCAAAATATTTTTAGGGGAATCCCAAGCAACGCCGTGAGCCGCCGCCCAAAACCGCAAATTATCTTTTACCGATAAGTTCTCAAACAAAGCGGTTTCCTGCGGAACATAGCCAACTTGCTTAAGATTGCCAGCAAGTTCGGCATTATCCAGCAAAACTTGCCCACTATCGGCGGCAACAAGCCCAGTTATAATGCCCAGCAACGTGGATTTGCCCGATGCGTTTTTGCCAGCTATGCCGATTACTTCGCCATATTTTGCCTGTAAGGTTACGCCTTTTAACACGGGGCGGCTAAATTTTTTGGTAATATTTTCTACTGACAGCATAAATTCACCTCTTATTAGTGCGTTTAATGTGCGTTACGCAATAATTATACCACATTTTCAGATTAATTCTAAATTTCTAAATTTTTTTGTAATGTATTGCGATATGTGTTATAATGTTAATAAATGGATAAAAATAATTGTAATTTATTTTGGGAAACTAGAGGGGGGCAAAAAAATGTCGTTTTTGAGGAAAATTAGTATACGCAGCAAGTTGATTTTTTCTTTTAGTTGCGTTGTAATCCTTTTAATAGTGTTTATGCTGATAGGGTTAAACGAACTTGACAACCTTATGCACTTATACAATACCTATATAAACAGTCAGATAGATGCCTTTAGTTACCTTTATTCGGGCGGCGTAGCTGCTTATGTTTCCAGAATATCCTCTTTGTTTGCTATTATGGCTATTATTTTGATTTCTTCTGCTGTTGTGTTTTCTTATTGGATGATTCGCCTTATTTATCGCCCTATCTCCAAGTTAAAAATGGCTATGGCGGAAGTTACCAAAGGCAACTTAACGCACCCTATCCGCATAGATACCTTTGACGAACTGGGCGACCTTTCGCAAGATATTGCCAATATGGTAAACACAATATCCGAAACCAACAAAGTGGTTACAGTAGCCGATTTTATGGACGTGCTAATCTGCGTTACCGATTTGGATAACAAGTTTGTTTACGTTAATAAAGCCTACGCCGAGGCTTATAGTATCGATAAAGATAATTACGAGGGCAAAATATGCTACGAACTTACAGGCTACAACGAACCTTGCCCTTTTTGCCCAATATCCAATATGAAAACCGATGAACCTTATACATTCCAAGATATGATGCTTTATTACGACCCCCGCATTGGCAAATGGTTTAACAGCCGTTCGGTTATAATAAAATGGCCAGACGGCAGATGGGTAAATTTTTACTACCTGCAAGATGCCACTCGTTATAAATATTACATGGATCAGCACCACGCACACGAAGAGGATTTGCAACGTTCGTTGAGTAAATTACAATCGCTTTCGGTTGCAAAATCGGTGTTTATTAGCAATACTTCGCAAGATATTCATTCCTCTATAAATAATATTTTGGGCTATTCGCAGTTAATGCTAGAGGGCAATCATTCTAGCACCGATAAAACCACATTGCAAAACATTGTGCATAATACGGAGCATCTTATGCGGGTTGTGGATAACGTTTTGAATATATCGCAATTAGAATCTGGGCGCATTAATATAGAAAATGTTCCGTTTGATATTAACGATATTGTCAAAAATTGCCAAATGTCGGCAATGCCCCGTGCAATCGCCAAAAATATTATGCTACACTTTTACGCAGAACCGTATATCGGCAAAAAACTAGTGGGCGACCCCGCCAAACTTAGTGCAATTTTTATCAACCTGCTAAGCAACGGCATAAAATTTACCGATTACGGCGTTGTAAAATGCTCGTGGGTAATAAAAAACCAAACGCCCGAAAACAGCACAATATTATTTGAATTTAGCGATAGCGGCGTTGGCATGACAAAAGAGCAAATTGAACATATACTTAACCCAATATCGGCAATATCGATGGACGATTGCCAGCAAACCCGCCTAGGGCTTATTGTTACCAAAATGCTAATAGAAAAAATGGGCGGGCAGCTAACCATAATAAGCGAAAAAAACGTCGGCAGTAAGTTTTCGTTTGAACTAACTTTTAGAACCTACGAAGAAACCGAGCCGCGCCCCGAAACAACCCAAAAATTTGTCAAAAAACCGCGGTTTAACAAGCAAGAAGTGCTAGTAATAGAAGATAACGAACTGCACAGAGCATTAATTTGTGAACAACTGGATAATTTAGGCTTGCTACCCTTTGTTGCCGAAAATGGCATGAAAGCAATAGAAATACTGCAAAAACGCATAAAACAAGAAGTAAAACCATTCGATTTGATTTTTATCGACGTACATATGCCCGTAATGAGCGGCATAGAAACTACAACCGCAATAAACAGCCTAAACACCGAAACGCCCATTATCGCAATGACATCAACAGGAATAACCAAAAATTACATGGACGGCGTTAATAACCACATAATTAAGCCGTTTGCAGATTTAGATTTGTGGCGATTGTTACTGCAATACCTTACACCAGTAGATAATTACAGCTTTGCAATAGAAGATATTCCGTATACAGAAACAGAAGAAGTAACAAAAAATGAACCAACAACAGCACCAACAACAGCCGAAAAACTCGATGAATACAGCAATTTTGACAACAGCAACGGCGATGAATTTTTGCGGAAAATACAAGTACATTTTGTTAAAAGTAACCAAGATTTATACGCCAACATTGAAAACGCAATAAAAGAGGGCGACCTAATATCGGCGCACCGAATGGTACACAACCTAAAAAGTAACTCTGGGCATATAAACAAAAAAACGCTGCAAATAGTGGCGACAAACCTAGAATACGAGCTAAAAAACGGAACGTATTCGCCAATATTAATGAAAACGCTAAAAGAAGAGTTAGAAACAACTTTGGAAGAACTAGCACCGTTAATAGCGGTAAAAGACAAAACCGAAAAAGCCAATACGCTTAGCAAAGAAGAAGTGCAAAAAATGCTAGAAATAGTGGACGCTTTACTAAGCACAGGCAACGCCGCTTGTTTAGACTATATTGGCGACCTAGAGGCTCTGCCTAATACGGAAGAATTAGTGGCTCATATAGAAAATTTTGATTTTACAAATGCTTTGGTTTCTTTGTCCATAGTAAAAGAGGAGTGGGACAGCGTAATATGATTAAAGACGAGAAAAATAGCCTACTAATAGTTGACGATGACTCGGGTAACATCAAATTGTTAGTTGAACTGTTTAGGGAAGAATATTTGTTGTATGTGGCAAAAACAGGTAAATCTGCAATAGAGATGGCAAAAGGTATAATGCCCGATTTGATACTTTTAGATATAATTTTAGACGGTAGCGGTGAAACGGGCTTTAATGGTTTCGAAGTTATTACCGCACTACGTGAAATTGAGGCTACAAGAGATATTCCCATAGTTTTAATGTCTGGGCTGGATAAACCAGAAGACGAAAGACGTGGGCTAGAGCAAGATGTGGTAGATTATATTACCAAACCTTTTGAAAACTCGATAGTTAAGTTGCGGATAAATAATCAAATTAAAATGATTAACTATATTCGCCAAATAGAGCACATGGGGCTTACCGATGCACTTACTGGGCTTAATAACCGCCGCAGCTTTAACAAAAAAATAGACGAAGAATGGGCGCGCGCCTGCCGTGAAGAAACTGTTATGAGCGTAATTATTTTAGATGTTGACCACTTCAAAAAATACAACGATACGTACGGCCACCAGCGCGGCGATGTTGTTTTGCAAGTTGTCGCAAACGCTCTTACTTCCACTTTGCAACGTGCCACCGATTTTGTTGCCCGTTGGGGCGGCGAAGAGTTTATTATTTTAATGCCCAATACCAACAAAATTAACGCCATGCAGATTGCCGACCGCATTAGAGACAAAATAGAACAAACAAAAATCCCGCTGCCAGACGGCACAATAACACGCATTACTATCAGCGCTGGCGTGGATTCCATTACGCCAACCAAAGAAACACCAGAAATATTGCTAGGCGAACTAATTTCCAATGCCGACCGCGCCTTGTACACCGCAAAAGAACAGGGTAGGAATAGGGTTATTGCTTTTTAGGTAATGATTACTGGGTTTATGCTTACCATTTAGCTTATATCGGAATGGGACAAACGGGCGACCAATTATAGGGGAACGGGCGACCGATTATAGGCAAACGGGCGACCGATTATAGGCAAACGGGCGACCGATTATAGGAAAACGGGCGACCGATTATAGGCAAACGGGCGACCGATTATATGGAAAACGGGCGACCAATTATAGGGAAACGGGCGACCGACTATAGGGAAAACGGGCGACCGATTATAGGCAAACGGGCGACCGATTGCAGGAAAACGGGCGACCGAGGACGGTCGCCCCTACAATATGCGTCCCCGCCTGCCTGTCGGCAGACAGGTAGGGGCG
>WRKK01000189.1 GCA_009782245.1 Defluviitaleaceae bacterium
AGATACCAACAAACAAGAGCCTCCCAAACCGCACCGCCAGCGGAAACGTCCGATTGCCCACGCCCTGCCGAATTTGTGGAATAAAATATATCGTAAAGGCAATCGCCCAACGATAAAATTTGGCGTTCGGTGGGCTTGCTGCCTGCCCGTCCGGCAGGCGGGGCGGTTTTTTTGATTTCAGATTGCCAAGTTTGCCAAACTGTTGAAAAACTTGCCATTGAAAAAAGGCTTTCTATTGACCGTTGGCGTAAATTTTCGATTATTGTTTGCATGGTTGTACCTCCGTGAAATTTACTGCAATTATATCACAAAATTTTGCTATTTGCAAAAATATCCAACAACTCCCGCTTGACAACGGCAAAATCCTCATTAAGATTCACAGTCCGCACAAAAATTGCATTACCCTCAATAAAATAATCCTGCCGCAACGGCGTGTCAACCTGCGGATACAGCAACATTCCGCTAACCGTTTGGCTTGGCGTTTCTGCCGCCGCATTTTTTACATACGCAAAAATTTGATACAAATTCGCCGAGGTAATTTTGCGATTGTCGCTCAAATAGTGGCTTTGGAGCGTTTTGCTGTAAAATTTTGTGTCAACTATCAATTTTTTCGTGGCGGTGGAAATAATCGTATCTGCTAACATTTTCGGCAACATTTCGTGATTATCCGTCTGCCATTTTATCGGCTGTTGCGGAGAAACCGCACAATCTGGCAGATGTCTCTTGCAGAAAGCGAAAATAAATTTTTCAAATAGCCGTGGCAAAAATTTTTCCGCAAGTGTTGCGAAATTATTTTCGCCAATATTTCGGTTGGCAATGGCATTTTCGCAAATTAGCCGACAGAAGTGCAAAATTGTGTCATAATGGGCGTTGTTGCGGTTGAGTGCAAGCGAATCCCATTTTATCGCATTTGTGCCGATTGCGGATATTTCGTTAAAATAAGCAAGCACCGTCCGCACATCTTTTTTGAGATTTGGCTGTATTGGCTGATTTGCGAGTTGCAAAAAAGTTGTTTTCAAAATTTGATTAAACAAAATATTATTGCTAAAATCGTCAAAAATGCAGATTGCACGGGCATTTTGCAGCGACAAACGGCGGAGCGAATTTGTAACATCAATTTTGCCCCTAATTGTTGCGGTTTCTTCGGTTTGCGGTATATAATTTTTCAAAAACCCCCGTTTTATCAGCGTTTGCGTGGCACACAAAAGTAACGCCGCCAATAAATCGTGAACATTTTCGCAATTTTCACGGTCAAGCCGTGCGTATTCCTTGGATTTCAGCATATCATAGGCGTACAACAGCATATGATACACGTTTTTTATTGGGACACTCATAAAATTTCCAACATTTCCAGCGTTTCAGCGAGTTTGTCGGGGTTGTCAAAAAAATATTCTTGTAGCAGTTCGGCAATTTCGTATTTTAGGATATTGGCAACATCTCGCTCGTTAAGAGGCTTGTCCGAGCAAAAGTAGCTGTGCCCAATTTTATGCCCGCTGTCGAGTTCGTCTGCGATTATTTTGTTTAACTTTTGCATTTTTTGGATAATGTCGGCGGCACGTGGGAAATTTTCGCTAAAATGGCGGATAAATTTGGGGTTGTCAAAAGCGGGCTCGATTGTGATAAAGCTGAAACGGCGGCGTAAAGCATAATCGAGCATTGCCAAACTGCGATCGGCGGTGTTCATCATTCCAATTATATGTACATTTTTCGGCACGAAAAATTTTTCGCTTTTTTTAGCAGAGTAAGTTAGCGGCATTGCGAACTCTTCGCCCCGCTTGTCGTGTTCCAGCAGAAACATCAGTTCTCCCATTATTTTTGAGAGGTTGCCACGGTTGATTTCGTCAATGATAAAAAAATATGGGTTGGCTGGGTCGAGTTTAGCTTTATCGCAAAACTGGCGAAAAACCCCATGTTTAAGGGAAAAATTGCCGTTTTCGGTTGGGCGAAACCCCTCGATAAAATCCTCGTAAGAGTAACTTTGGTGGAATTGCACCATTTCTAGCTTGCTGTCGTCTTTTGTACCGATAACCGAAAATGCAAGCCTCTTGGCGATAAAACTTTTGCCAACGCCTGGCGCTCCCTGCAAAATTATGTTTTTCTTGCGATTTAGCAAAGAGGTTATGTCGGTGTATTTTTCGCGGCTAATATAGATTTCCGATAGGAAGTTTTCGGCGGTGTATGGCGGTTTTGTGGGGTTGGGCGGCGGTGGTGTGGTTTTTTCGCTTGTTGGTTGGGTTTCTCGTTCTTGTAGGAATTGTTGGTATTTTACTAATCCAGCAGAAAACGCTTGATTGCTATATTTTTTATTTACAGCGTCAAAATCTTTTGAACGTCTGATTTTTTCCTGCAATCTTTCAAAATTTTGTGCATTTGTGTACCAAAAAAGATTATGATAGGGTAAAGTAATGTCTGTCAATTCTTCGCAAGCATTTTTTAATGCACGAGTATAGCTAGAAATAGCAACTGGCGAATATTTTTCTCCTCTAGGACTTGGCTGTAATTTGAACCATTCCACAAATTCCTGTTCTAAATTTTGCTCTGTTGATATTGTTGGGTTTTCGTTCGTTTGTTTGGTTTCTCGTTCTTCTAGAAATTGCCGATACTTTCGCAACCCTGTGGAAAAAGCCCCATTGCGATTTTTTTCGTCTATTTTAGGAAAAAATATAGATTTTCGGATTTTTTCGCAAAGTTGTATAAAATCCTGTAAATTTGTCTGCAAAAACAAGTTTGGCTGCGGCAAATTTAGGTCTAATAACTCTTTGCTGTTGGTTTTTAAGCAGTATCGTTGGGTGTTAATGGTATTTTCTGAATACGGCTCTCCGTTGAATTTTGTTTGGTTTCTGTACCAGTTTATAAATTCCTGTTCTAAGTTCATGTTGCACCTCCATTTTTTTTGGGATTTATACTGATTATACCACACAATCCAAAAACAAACAAAAATATCCCCCCATATCAACACAGAAAAAAATTTTTTTATTTTTTATTGACAAAAATTTTTTATTATGCTACCATTAAAAAAGTATCAAACTTAATATTGTGAGGTGAAAGTAATGTTGAACAACGTAGGCAGTATAAATAGTTTTAGTCCAATGAACAGCTTTAGCATACGGAACGTGGGTGCAAACTCTGCACTATCTAACATGATGCAAAACTCAATGTTTCCGCAGGCTAACCTGTTTAATATGCTTAATTTTGGCAGAAATATGGCAACTTCGCCGTTCAATTTTAGAACTTCCCTTTTTGGGGTAAGAAGTAACGCCGAACTGCTGCTGTCCACATTAAACGATATGCGCGGAGTGGGCCGCAACGCACAAACGCCCTTTGGCAGAATACGCCCAGTACCCGAAGACACAAATATATTGCAGATTACCAACGTTGACACAAACAGATTACGCAACTCTAACGTAAACAGCTTATCGGTTAATGTAATGCAGGTTGCACAAGCACAGCAAAACCAAGGCGCGGCACTAACCGCAAATTCGCTGGCAACTTCGGCGGGCTTTACTGCTGGTGCTAACCAAATTTCTATAAATGTTGGCAACAGCCGCTTCGATTTCAACTTCAACGTATCGGCAACAGATACCGTGCGGCAGGTGCAGGATAGAATAGCCGCCGCAGTAAACAACCGCAACATAGGAGTTAGGGCAGCCATTACAACAGAGGGCTCTGGTGCGGGGCAAACAAGCACACTAACATTCCAATCGGCACAAACAGGCGTAAATGTGCAAGGGCAGCCCAATTTTACGGTATCGGGCACAAATAACTCGGCTAGTTTGCTGGGGGTTGACACAATTACCCGCCAAGCCCAAAACGCCGAATTTAGGGTTAATCGCAACGGCTTTACTGGCTCGCTACAAACGTCCCGCACTAACGATGTAAATTTGGGCTTTGGAATATCCGCAACCCTTAGGGAGGCGGGCTTAACACAAATTGCTCTTGAACGGGACGAAACCCGCCAAATGGACTCTTTCCGAGATATGGTAAGTGCCATAAATGGTATGCTGGAATCTATGGGCGGCGCGCCAGGCGGTAGGCTACATCGTGGATTAATAAACACTTTGCGTTCGTCGTCGGTATCGTTGAACCGCATCGGAATAAGCGTTGACAGGGGCGGCTTTTTAACCATCAACGAACGCCGCTTTAACGCCGCCGCCGAAAGCGGTGCGCTGGAAAGTTTCGCAATGCGCGACAGAGTAGGCTCGCCGTTCGGTTTCATAAACAGGCTAACCCGCTCGGCAAACGACATAAGAAGAAACCCTGGCGGTTTTGTAAACTTAAACCAAAACTGGTGGTTTACGCAAAATCAAATGTTTGCAACGCAAATGAACCAAGCCATGAACACGGGTCTTTTGTTCCAAACAATGATGTAGCGGGTGTACATATGAAAATAAACGCAGAATACAGTTTTTGTAGGGTTTGCGAATGGGCGAATCCTACAAAAACTATGAAAATTGCAGAAGATTGTGGCAGAAATTGTAACGGTAAATTGTAATGTTTGAAACGGTAATAAACGGCGTACAGCTATTTTTTGAGACGGAAAAATCCGTGTTTTCGCCAAACAAGGTTGACAAAGGCACTAGTTTAATGCTATCTAGCCTGAATTTATCGCACATATCGCAGGACGACACTTTGCTGGATTTAGGCTGTGGTTATGGTGCGGTTGGCATTTATTTTGCAAAACATTTACCCCCGCAAAACGTACTAATGAGCGATATAGACGAAACCAGCCTTAATTTAGCCCGCAAAAACGCCATAATCAACAATGTCCCCGACATAAAAATAGTTAAAAGCGACGGTTTTTCCAATATTAACGATACAAATTTTTCGCTAATACTGTGTAACCCGCCGTACCATGCGGATTTTTCGGTTGCAAAACACTTTATAGAAAAGGGGTTTAACAGATTGCAAATAGGCGGCAAAATGCTAATGGTTACAAAACGCAAAACTTGGTACAAAAACAAATTTACCGCAATATTTGGCGGGGTTGGCGTAACCGAAACAGACGGCTATTGCGTATTTTGTGCCGCAAAACGAAATATGCACTATGCAAACGCAAAAAAATCCAGGCAAAAACTCTAAAAAAAATTTTTTTGTAGGCTTGACAAATAAATTTACTTGTGATATTATAATCATATTGGAGAAGTACCCAAGTAGGCCGAAGGGGCTCCCCTGCTAAGGGAGTAGGGCGCTAACGTGTCGCGGGGGTTCGAATCCCCCCTTCTCCGTTGGTGGTTGGATTGTAAAATTTGTAAAATGTTCTCAAAATTTCTGTTTGATTTAATGCCCTTTATTTGGGGCATTTTTTTTGTTGCAAAATAAATGCTGATATGATACAATACAAAAAAGGGCGAATATTAGCTATCCGCCCAAGGGGGTTTGTGTCAACTATAAATTACGTATTATCTGCAATCCCGTTTTCCGCCCAAGCCTGCAGCGGGCAAAATACCAAAAACGAAATCGCCAGCGAGTACAGCAACGATATAAGGCTCATCGCCACGGTGATTCCTATAACTTCGGGCGTGCCGATATTGCCCAAAGTTTGCACTATTCCAAACATAAACCAGATAAACCCAAGCCCGATAGTAAAGCGGATTGTGCTTTTGCAAGCTGTCGCAATTTTGTTTAACTCTGTGGTGCTGTAGCTATGGTCTTTCTGCAAACTGGTTTTTATATATTGCGTAATGACTTTTCCGCTGGCGGAAAGCCACATAAACACCGCCAACGACACCAGTATAAACACAATGAAAATTATATCGATAAAAAACACTCCCATGCCGCTTACCAAGCCGCTCACAATGAACAGCAAAATCATAAACAAAGTTCCCTTAAAAATTATCATAATGTACCTCCTAAAAATT
>WRKK01000190.1 GCA_009782245.1 Defluviitaleaceae bacterium
AAATTCCTATAACGATGTAGCGGACGATATTATTGTTATGGCGGTAACATCTGTTGCAGATAGCAAACCCTATTCTGTGCCGTTTACAAATGACGACATGGCGAACAGCATATTAAAAGTGCCGTCAAATATCCGTGCTGACAAAATATACACGCTTTCGCAGAATCTGGAACACAACCGAAAATCTTTACATTGAAGGCGACAACCTCGATGTGCTGAAATTATTACAAGAAAGCTATCTCGGCAAAATAAAAATGGTGTATATCGACCCTCCGTACAACACAGGCAGCGACTTTATTTACAACGATAATTTTTTACCTATCTACCGACAAGGCAGAGCCGCAGATACAGCGACCTAATAGCCTTTTCCGAGGAACATATCAGCGAAAAGGCAATCCAAAAAATAGCCGAACGCAAGCCGCTCCGTGCTGTTTTCCATGATAGCAATTTCACCAGTTCGCCAAAAAAATAAATGTGTTTGAAATTTTCAAGCTACTTGCACCAAATATGAATATGGGAGTGATATAAATGTGGTACGCATACGCAATACTTTGTGATGACGGAAGTATTTACAAGGGACATACTGACAACATTGAACGTCGTTATAAAGAACATTCAAATGGATTTGGAGCAAAGCATACAAAAAAACACAAGCCAAAGCGTCTGATTTATGTTAAAGAATTTAGCACACAATCCGAAGCATTGATACACGAAAAGTATTTGAAAACTGGAAATGGGCGAGAAATGCTTAAAGCCGAATGTGCCATGTCGGCGGTAGGAATGGAGTGATATAAATAACGAAATTAAAATTCAAACATCAACCTTTTCAAGTAGATACGGAACAGCAGTTTGCTATGTTTTCGCAGGGCAACTGTTTCGTACTCCAACTTATATGGTTGACTCCAATTTGGGCAAAATAGTGCTGAACCATTCAACGGCAGGGCAAAATCCAGCCGTCCGATTCCCTTGACTTGTCGCCTGTCCGTCCTGACTGCCGCCCACCTGTCGTCTGCCTGACCTGTCCGCCGACAGGCGGGCGGCAGTCAGGACGGACAAGTCAGGCAGACGACAGGCAGACCGATGGGCAATGTGGACGTTTCAACCTAGCCGTGGAAGTTGAAACAGGCGTTGGCAAAACCTACACCTACATCAAAACCATGTGCAAACTCAACAAGCGGTACGGTTGGAGCAAGTTCATCGTCGTATACTGATAGGTTAAGACTTTGAAGTAATCTCCACCTTTTCATCCAGTCCACGCCGTAAGTTGGATATGGCTGTGGTACGGGCTTATGGCGGTCTGCCCACTCGGTAGGCGGGTGGCGTTGTTAGCGAGGGGGATAGGGTTGCGGAGTTGGTTGGGTTGTATTTGGAAATGAACGGCGGATAATCCACTTGACATTTGTTGGAAATGTGGTATAATAAAATAAATCGCAAGCCGAAAGGAGCAAAAATGGCTAAGGAACAAACATTTGGCGGAATTTGGACTATAAAAAAATTAGATGCACTAGAAGAATATTTGAAATTTTTCACGAACGCCTTAAAAAATAAAACTTTCAAATTCTGCTATATAGACGCTTTCGCAGGGAGAGGACACACACCGCTAAAAGACGGCACTACGATAGACGGCTCTGCAATAAGGGCGTTAAAATACGATTTTGACGAGTATTTTTTCATTGAGAAGAAAAAAGAATATTGCGATGAGTTGAGGCGAAAATTGGCAACATCAGAAAATTTTCAAAACAAAAAGGGAAAAATTGTAGTAATCAACGGCGATTGCAACGAACTGTTACAAACCATTAACAGGCGCAACTGGTATTCTGAAAATTGGCGCGGCGTTATATTTCTTGACCCTTTCGCAATGGAGTTAGATTGGGCTTCGCTAGAAAAAATTAGTCAAACAAAGGCTTTTGATTGTTGGTATTTGTTCCCATATTCGGCAGCAAATCGTATTCTCCGAAATGACGGAAAAATACAGGATACCACAGAAGATATACTTAACAAACTGTTTGGTACTAGTGAATGGCGAACCGCAATGTATGCTAAACTTAACCAAGTGCAAATAAGTCTGTTCGGAGATGAGTCAACAGAAGAAAAAATTCATAAAGCACTAAAAACTTTCATAGTAGAAAGACTAAGGCAAGTATTTCCTAATGTATCAAGCAATCCTGCTGAATTAAAAAACACAACAAATTCTATAATGTTTTTGCTGTGTTTCGCAGTAAGCAATCCACAAAAAGCGGCTTATGATTTAGCGTTAAAAGGTGCTAATCACATACTAACCCACATGGAGGACTAAAAAATGGCACAAAATTCAAAAATTGAATGGACAGAAAGCACTTGGAATCCGATAACAGGCTGTGAAAAAATATCAGAGGGTTGCGAAAATTGCTATGCTATGCGGCTTGCAGGACGTTTGAAAAATATGGGGAACGCAAAATATAAAAATGGCTTCAACCTCACAATGCACGAAAATTGCCTAAACGAGCCGTATTCCTGGAAAAAGCCACGGCGTATTTTTGTGAACTCAATGTCCGATTTATTTCATAAAGATGTGCCGTTTGGATATATCCAAAAAATTTTTACGGTTATGAATGAAAATCCGCAGCATATATTTCAAATCTTGACCAAACGTGCCGAGCGACTAAGCGAAATATCGCCGCTTGTCGAGTGGTCTAAAAATATTTGGGCGGGCGTAACCGTTGAAAATGCTGATTATATAGAGCGAATCAGCCACCTAAAAACCACGGCGGCAAGAATAAAATTTATATCATTTGAGCCATTGCTGGGCGATGTTGGCAAATTAGATTTAACAGGAATAGATTGGGCTATTATTGGCGGCGAGAGCGGTCCCAAAGCAAGGCCAATGCTACAGGATTGGGTTATATCCATAAAAAACCAATGCGAGGAGCAAAAAATTTTGTTTTATTTTAAGCAATGGGGCGGCACAAACAAAAAGAAAGCAGGGCGTGTACTACTTGGCAAAACATGGGATAGTGTGCCAGAGGAATAAAGGGAAAAGTTGGGCTTGCAAGCAATCAGTAAATCAAGCACAAATTTTTAGTGCAACGAGATTGACGACAAGGTTTGAAACACCGTATAAACAAGGCGATATTTTGCTAATCCCATATTTTTACAACAACCGTTTCTCCAAAAGTTGCCACAGCAACACAACCTACTCACTCGCCGCACGAGCCGTTTCAACCATTTTATTCAACTTCTCGTCATGCCGATAAAAATAAGTAATGCTGGGCAAAAACAAAAAAGTTATCCATGCACCAAAAAATCCCAAAAAGCTGCTTACCGCCATTACCGTAAAAATCACAGCCCACCAAAATCCGAATATCGCTCTTCCCCGATAAATCTCACGTTTCAAGGCAGGGCAAGCTAATATCGCCATAGCTGTCTCCTCGTCCAACGATAAAAAATTTTTTGACGGTTTATGAAACAGTACCAAAACCCCTAAAATCAAGGTTGCCACAGCCCCCACGCTACCGACAACACCAATCACTATATTAATCGTTGCCATAATTTTCTCCTCCCGCACGGCTGAATTTGCCGCATTATTTGGGCAATCGTTGCCCTTAATATTATTTTACCACCTCGTTGCCGAATGCCAAGAGGAATTTTTAGCAGTTAAATCGGCTTTTGGACAAAAAAATGGGCAGTAACGCCCATTTTGCCTAAACTAAAATTTTCTCAACAGCTGTTTCGCCAAATTAGTTGCTGCGTCTATTTCTTTTTGGTTGATAATATTCGGCTCGTCGGCTTTTTGCGATTCCAGTACAAGCTGCACTTTGCACATTTTACGCAACATTCCCACTAAATATACCGTGTTTTCGGCGTTTGCTTGGTCGGATACCGCAAATTTTGCAAAATCCGTTTCTCTGTCAATGGATTTTTTGAGGGATTCAAAGCATTTTTGATACTTTTCTTGCACCTCCGCCAAAACAGCGAGATAATTTTCCGCAACCACGCACAGGGTTTCCAAATATTTGCACACCTTGTTTATTGTGTCGTTTGCCTCTTTTATTTTGTCCAACGCATCTTCTGGCTTTTCGGTGCTTTCGGTGGTTGTTTCGCCCAGAGCGAGCAAAACTGCACTAACTTCCGCCGCTCCAAAATCTGTATCAAGTGCCAAAACAGCCGCTTTTGTAGCACCAGCCACCGCAAATCCGCCAAATGTGCCTGCTTCAGCACCGTCAATACCGCCGCGCAACAGCCTTGCACCTAACGAAATTCCGTCCAGCTTTTCGGGCGAATACGTCAAGTCGATGAACGGCTCTTTGAAAATTTCCTCAACCGCTGGAGTATTCTGCAACCGCCGCCAACGCTCTTGAAAAGTCCTAAATCCCGCCAAAATTTCTATTTCTTTGACACCCAACTTGTCCAGCTTAGCGGTTGTAATGTAATTTAGCCTATCAAATTGGGCAATGCTGCTTTTAAGACTTTCTTTTGCACCCGCTTTTACATTGTCGTTTAACTCCTTGGAAACTTTTGACGCTCCGATTGCCACTTTCGCAGTTACCGCCGCCAAAGCTCCAACCCCTAAAATCAATGGTAATGGCATGATAATGCTCCTTTCGTGTATGGTGCGGATTTGCCAGCACCATATTTTTAGTTTTGTAAATCCGAAATCATCTGAAAGCTGTAGCGGCTGGCAAAACTGGCTAAAGCGGCGAGTTAGAAGATTGACAGACAAACTTAACTATGTTTTATTGTAGCACACAAATTGTTGGTTATAAATGTTTTTGTAAAATTGTTTGGCGTGTGCAAATTGTTGTTGGTGCAATGTGTGCGAAACATTAGTTTTTGCCTAGCTTTGCGAGGAGTTCGGATATTAAGTTTTTTGCTTCTTTAAGGGCTAAAATTTTTTCTGCAATAGTGTGGTATTTTTCCGAAAGGATTAAATCTTTCGTCGCAAGGGCTAAATTTTTTTCCGCAAGAATTAAATCTTGCACTGCAATTATTAACTCATTTTCCTCTATGGATTTTTTTAACTCCACTATCATTTTTTCACGCCGTTCCCGCTCATCTAGTTCCTCGTGCCACTTGCGATATTCCTCTTCCGTGGGCGGATCTGGGCTTAATATCATTACTTTTGGAATGTCCATATTTTGACCTCTTCTAGTTTATTTTCTGCCAAGTTCTGCGAGGAGTTCGGCTATTAAGTTTTTTGCTTCCGCAAGGGCTGAATCTTTTTCCGCAAGGGCTGAATCTTTTTCCGCAAGGGCTGAAACGTTTTCGGCATTGGATTTTTCTAGCGATAGAATAGTGTTTCCTTGTTCAAAAATAGTGTTTTCATGCTTAAAAATAGTGTTCCCCTGCTCAAAGATAGTATTCTTTTGCTCCAACAATTCCCTAACTCTTCTCTCCTGCTCATCTCGCTCTTCACGCCACTTGCGATACTCCTCCTGCGTGGGTGCATCGGCGCTTAGCCGCACTAATGTTGAAACCGCCATATTTATCTCCTCCTCTTCTCCGCAGATAGTTTTTATTAGGTTTTTGTCCGCCAATTCTTTCTCCGTGAGAACCGCAAGCCATTTTTCTAGCATGGTCATGTTGCCGTCCGTTGATTTTAGTGCGTTTGCATAGGCTTTCATGTTTATGTAATGTAATTCTAACGCATCGGAGAATATTTCGCCTGTGGATATATCCGCTATTTTACAGCATTTATGCAACTTGTCAATTTCGTTTATATTCTGTGGCTCAATCGGCTCGTTTATGAACGATACGCAAATTACAGGCGGTTGCGTTGAATACGCTGCGCCCGTTTTTAGCCATTTCGCATACGCACACGCCCACGAACGGATTGTCTTGAATTTTAACTCGTGAACGCCGTACAGGTGCATTTCTATTAGCACGGTTGTGCTGTCGTCCAAAGTGGCTACTATGTCCAAAATGGAGAGTTTGCCGTCTTCCGTTTGCTTTTCTAGGT
>WRKK01000191.1 GCA_009782245.1 Defluviitaleaceae bacterium
GTCGCCCGTCCGTCTAATCCCTAATGGTTCAAAAAGTGTACGCAGGTGGGGCGACCGTCCCCCTATAAATAAATCGTTTAAGTTAATGACAGTAATATTATCCGCCAGTTTAGCCTTGCGGGCGGATAATATCCGCCCCTACGTTATCCGACAAATAAAAATCAAATTGTTATATCCGCCCACAGCAGGCGGGTTAAGTTAATGACATGGGAGTGCCTTTAATTTCAATCATTTTCAAACCTCGCCAACCCCCGTAGGAATCCGCACAAAAATACTAGTGCCTTGCCCAGGTGTGCTTTCTAGTTCTATTGTGCCTTTGTGGTAGCGGATAATGTGCTTAACTATGGAAAGCCCTAGCCCTGCGCCGCCTGTGCTTTGGTTGCGCGATTGCTCTACTCGGTAAAAGCGTTCAAAAATGCGGCGCTTTTCTTCTTTTGGAATGCCAATGCCCGTATCGGTTACGTTGATGTATGCAAACCGCTTTTTGGCGGAAACGGCTATTTTTACCTCGCCACCCGCTTTGTTGTAGCGTATTGCGTTGGAAATTAGGTTCATAAATACCATGTAAATTAAATGGCGGTTGCCCTGCACTAGTGCAAAAGAATCCACCAAAATCAGCTTAATTTGCGAACGTTCCGCTAACGCTTGCAACGAGTTTATCGCCTCGGCGGCTGGCTGCGATAGGTCAAATTCGGTGTACGCCTCTCTGCCGTCCATTTCGTCTAGCCTGGAAAGCAGTAAAATGTTCTCAATCATATCAATCATGCGGCGCGATTCGTTGCTTATCTTGTTAGCAAAATATAAAATGTCGTCGTTGGCAATGTTGCCTTTGCCGATTATGTCCGCAAAACCCATAATGCAAGTAAGCGGCGTGTTAAGTTCGTGCGAAACGTTCGCCGAAAATTCACGGCGCATTTTTTCCGCTAACTGCCGCTCGGTTACGTCCGCTATTAAAATTATTGCACCCTTGTCCGAAGACGGAATAAACGAAACTTGGTATATTTTTTCCAGTTCCATTAACATTTGTCCGCTATGCCCCTGCAACGCCGCCTTTACTTTGTTTAGAAAAATTGTATCGCGCGTTAAAAAATGAATGTTGTTGCCCTCGCAATTTTGCTGGGCGGCGAACAATTTTACCGCAAAATGATTAACTGCAACCACCGTGCTTGTGCTGTCCAGCATAACAAGCCCCTCCTGCATATTGTCAAATATAGAGCGGATTGTGTTGGCTTGCTCGGAAATCTCTTGCATATTGCTTTCTATCTGCTTTTGCTGGCGTAAAATTGTCCTAACAAAAGAGGAAAGTTCGTCATAAATTTCAATGTCCTCTGGGGCGTTAAAATCAATTTTGCTGATAGTATTTGTAATTTGCTTGGTGATGCTAAGTGCCAAAAAATAATTAATAAAACAGGCAACAAGCACAAAAATAACACCAGAAACAACCGCAACAACGGAGTTTTCGGCAAAAGCGGCGGCTAAATTTGCCATGTGCGAAGTAGGAACAAGTACAGTAATAAGTGCAATAGAAGCCGCTCCTAGCGAGATAAAAGTAGAGACGCACATGGTTCTAAAAATTCGTTTTTTCACAGAATCACCTATAATACACCTATATACTTATTTTGTAGCCTACTCCACGTACGGTTTTTATCATATCGCCGCAACCGCCCAATTTTTTACGCAATGCCCTAATTTGCATATCAACGTTGCGATCGGCTGGCCCGCCGTCGTCGCCAGGTTTCCAAACTAAATCCAGCAGCTGGTCGCGAGACATTACCAAATTTTTATGTTGCAAAAGGCAATACAACAGTTCAAATTCAAGATACGTTAAAATAACCTCGGTATTTTCCGTCCAGACAATTCTAGTTTGGGTATCTAGCACAATATCGCCCAATGCAAGCGAGGTGCCCTCTTTGGAGTTTGGGCTGGCTGTACGGCGCAACACAGCACGAATACGAGCCAGCAGTTCGTCCACGCAAAACGGCTTTGTTATGTAATCGTCCGCACCAGAATCTAGCCCTTCAATGCTTTTCAAGCTGTCCCTTATCGCCGTTAATATTACTACTGGAATGCTCTCCGTATCCTTGGATTGTTTTAGGGCTGCCAAAATATCAAAACCGCTTTCGCCAGGCAACATTAAATCCAGCAAAATCAGCGAGGGTTTTTCTAGCCGCATATGTTTCCAAAACTGCCTAGATTCACCAAAAGTTGTTACTTTATAGCCGTCCGATTTTAGTGCATAATACACCAATTCGCGAATGTTTTCTTCATCTTCTAGCACAAATATACTTGCCATAGTACCTCCATTTATTACAATGTGCAACGCAATACGCCCAGCACCGTTAAAAACCTTTTTTTCTTTTCACTTTTTTCGCATTTTTCGCATTTTTCGCATTTTTCGCATTTATGTTGTTTGTCATGTTGTCGTTTTTTTCAGCTTTTTGTAATTGCCAGTAATGGAAAATTCTACCCATTCGGCAATATTTTCGGCGTGATCGCCTATGCGTTCAAAATATTTTGCAACCATAAGCAAATCTACCGCTTGCCCAATATTGTTTGGGTCAGCGTGAATTAGGTCGGTTAAATCTTTTTTAACTAGCAAGAAAAGGCGGTCAACTTCGTCGTCGTCGCGGCGAACTTTGCGGGCTAGTTTTAAGTCTTGTTTAACGTAGGCATCTATTGCATTTGTTACCATTTTTGATGCCGCCGCCGCCATTTTTGGTATATCTTCCAAATCTTTTATATAGGTTTGACCAGCCATTATTATGATTATTTCGGATATATCGGCACATTGGTCGCCAATCCGCTCCATGTCGGTAATCATTTTTAGTGCCGCCGAAATTACCCGCAAATCGCGCGCAACTGGGTGATGCAAAAGCAACAATTTTAGGCACATATCTTCTATTTCTTTTTCCAGGTCGTCTATATCTTGGTCGTATTTTATCGCCTCTTCGGCAAACTCTACATTCTGCATTATCAGCCCTTTGTGGGTTAAATCTATCGCTTTTTCTACCAACATTCCCATTTCTACCAAATATTGGTTCAAATCCTTTAGTTTATCCTCAAAACCTTTTCTCATCTCTTCACACCCTTTCTTTGATTGGTTTTGGTTTGTTTTTTGTTTGTTTTTTTCGTGATTTTCGTGGTTTTCGTGGTTTTTTTATGATTTTCTGGGATTTTTAGCCAAATCTGCCCGTAATGTAGTCTTCAGTGGCTTTTTCTTTTGGGTTGCCAAAAATTTCCACGGTTTTATTGCACTCTATTACCTTGCCCAGCAAGAAAAATGCTGTACGGTGGCTGATGCGCGCCGCTTGCTGCATATTGTGCGTTACAATTACTATACTATATTTTTCGCTTAATTGCACGGCTAAATCTTCAATTTTTCCTGTCGAGATTGGGTCTAGTGCAGAAGTTGGCTCGTCCATTAGCAAAATTTCTGGCGAGACGGCGAGCGCGCGGGCAATGCACAGCCGTTGTTGCTGTCCGCCAGATAAACCCAGCGCCGATTTTTTTAGGCGATCTTTTACTTCGTCCCAAATAGCGGAATCTTTTAGTGCTTTTTCAACGATTTCGTCTAGCTGGTGTTTTTTGCGGATTCCGTGAGTTATCGGCCCAAAAGCTATGTTATCGTAAACGCTCATCGGGAACGGGTTCGGCTTTTGGAACACCATACCAACCCGCTTGCGTAGGCTGTTTACGTCAATATTTTTGTAAATATCAACGCCGTCCAGCAAAATTTCGCCAGTGATGCGGCAGCCGTCTATAAGGTCGTTCATGCGGTTAAGCGATTTTAGCAACGTGGATTTTCCGCAGCCCGACGGCCCAATTAACGCTAAAATTTCGCTTTGCCCCACGGTTAAATTTATATCGTGTAATGCCTGAAAATCTGTGTAAAACAGGTTCACGTTTTTAATGTCAAAAATGTTCACTTTTATTTTATCCTTTCGCCAGTTTTTTTGCAAGAAAAGCCGAAATTGTATTTATTAACAAAACCACAGCCAGCAAAACAACGCCAGTTGCGTAAGCCTCGTTAAGATGCAGGGCTTCGCTTGTTAGTACCCACATATGCACGGTAAGCGTTCGCACCGAACTACCCAAGCCGTCTGGAATTTGTGCAACTGTGCCAGCCGTAAAAATTAACGCCGCCGATTCGCCAATAATACGCCCAATCGCTAGAATTACTCCCGCAAAAATCCCAGGAATAGCCGACGGCAACACAATTTTGAACACCGCTCGCAATTTTCCTGCTCCTAGTGCAAAAGCACCCTCACGATAGCCATCTGGCACGGATTTAAGCGCCTCCTCGGTGGTACGAATTACCATCGGCAAAATCATAATAGAAAGCGTTAAACTACCCGCCAGCAACGAAAAGCCCATTCCCATAAAAACCACAAAAAACAACATTCCAAATAAGCCGTAAACTATGGACGGGATTCCCGCTAAAAGTTCGGTGGTAGAGCGAATGAAAACTACAAGGCGGTTGCCACGTTTTACGTATTCTACAAGGTAGATACCAGTAAAAATACCAAGCGGCACGGCAAAAGTAAGCGTCAAAATTACCATAATAATGGTTGACACAATAGACGGAAACATAGAAACGTTATCGGTCGTAAAACGCACCTCAAACAAAGACGGCTGTAAATGCGGTATTCCGTTTAGCAAAATGTAGAAAATAATGGATAGCAACGCAAGCAGCGTAACGCCAGCAAACAGCCATGTAAGCACATAAAGTGCGGTATCAATAATTTTTGTTCGCATATTAAACCCTCTTTCTAGTAAGCAGGGTAAAGGTTATGTTTATGATAAGAATGAAAACAAACAGCACAACCGCCGTTGCAATAAGTGCGTTGCGGTGCAAGCCAGCGGCATAGCCCATTTCTATTACAATGTTAGCGGTAAGCGAGCGGGCCCCGCGCAACAAGTGGATTGGCATACGCGCGTGATTACCAGCAACCATAACAACCGCCATAGTTTCGCCGATTGCTCTGCCAACGCCAAGCACAACAGAGGCAAGAATACCAGATTTTGCGGCGGGCACCATAACGAAAAATACGCTACGAGTGTGGCTTGCACCAAGTGCCAATGCACCCTCGTAATAATTTTTGGGAACAGCCCGTATTGCCGCCTCCGAGATTGCTATAACGGTTGGCAAAATCATAATGCCCAAAATAATTGCGGCGGAAAGTATGGACATTCCCGTTGCCCCGCCAGGCAAATGGGAAGTAAACCGCATCGCAAGCCCCCGAACTATTGGCACAATCATAACCATTCCAAAAAATCCGTAAACCACCGACGGAATCCCCGCCAGCAGATTAACAACGGGCTTTAGGAAAAAATACAGCTGTTTGGGACACATAAAGGCAAAAAATATCGCCGTAAAAATGCCCACGGGTACGCCAATAATGATTGCACCTAGCATAAAATAAACGCTACCAATAATCATCGGCAAAATGCCAAACAACGGGCCAATTTCGCCGCCTTGCAAGGGTGCCCATTCTCTGCCCAGCAAAAAATTAGCCGCGCCCACTTCAAAAATGGCAGGAATACCGTTTGCAAATAAAAACCAACAAATCAGCAAAATAGCCAAAATCGAGGTGCAGGCACAAATCAGGAAAATCTTTTCCATAACAAATTCTTTTATATTGAACATTAAGTCCTCCTAGATAATTGAGTGTGTTGACTGGCAACAACGCCAATCAAAAGAATTATAATAGCGTTTGGTAAAAGTGGCAAAAAGTTTTTATAAAGATTTGGTAAAAATTAAGAAGATGTATTTAGCAAGCAGTTATTTCAAAGGGGTCTGCTTGTTGGCAAACTTTACAGGGGGACGGGCGACCGTCCACCTGCGTACACTTTTATTGGAACATTGGGGATTAGACGGACGGGCGACCGACCCGCCTGCCGCGGGCAGGGGACGGTCGCCCCTACGGTCGGCGTTTTTGTAGGGGCGACCGTCCTCGGTC